>NZ_JBSGYQ010000079.1:0-31400 GCF_053610585.1 Streptomyces sp. NPDC054887
GGGGGCGCGGGCCCGGGTGCACGCGCTGGCCCGGCCCCGGCTTTGGGGGGCCGGGCCCCCGCCCGCGGGGGGGGGGGGGCCCCCCGCCGCAGCGACGCCTCGTCGCCCATGACCACCACGGGCCTCTTCGCGGGGTCCAGCGTGCGCAGCAGACGCTTCATCACCGGCCGGGTGAAAGAGACGCATCCCTGCGTGGGCCCGTGGTGGTCGACGTGCAGCCAGATGCCGCCGCCCCTGGACGCGCCGAGGGGGCGCGTCCAGTCCAGCGGGGTCCTGCCGGGCGCGCGGTTGTAGTCGACGGCGATGACGTAGTCGAAGGACCCTGCCAGCGGTTCGCCCTCGGAGCCCGTGCCCCGGGCGGTGAAGGCGGGCCCGCTGTCGTACGGGAGCTTCGTGCCCGGGTCGGGCAGCAGGCCGCCCGCGTCCGTCAGGGTGAAGACGCCGACCGGTGAGCGCAGGTCTCCCTGGACGTGCCGGTCCGTCCAGCCGCGCACCGCGTTGTGGGTGGGCCACGTGGGGCCCGGCCGCCAGGGGACGCCGGGGCGCTCACGCTCGTACAGGACGGCGGAGCCCCGGCTCTCGTCGCGGCCCTCGCCCCGGACGACGAGCGCCTGGCGGGTGTCGTGGGGGACCTCGGCGAGCGTCCTCGGGCCCAGGCCCGGAAGGCGCCGGAGCGGCGCGGGAGACGCCAGGGGGCCCGGTGCGGCCTTGCCCGCCTGGCCGCCGGCCGCGGAGGGCCCGGGGGCGGCCGGCAGGCGGCCGGCGCGCGCGTCGTGCGGCGCGGCGGTGGCGCCGCAGCCGGTCGCCAGGAGCGCCGCGGTCGTCAGGAGCGCGGCGAGCGGAGCCACGGATCGGTTCCGGCGCTTCATTTCATCCCTTTCGTCTTCTTATTGCCGAACGTAAGGGAGCCCGCGGCTCGGGGCACCTCCTCGACACGTTCCCCGTCCGCGTCCGCGCAGCCGCCCGCCCGGCGGCCCGCGCCCATGACGGAGGGGCCCGGAACCGTCCGGTTCCGGGCCCCTCGTCGTTCCTGCCGCGCTACTTGTCGGAAACGGGCTTCCGCAGCTGGATGTTGAGCTCCCGCAGACGGGCCTCCTCCAGCGTCGTCGGCGCGCCCATCATCAGGTCCTGCGCGTTGCCGTTGAGCGGGAAGGCGATCGTTTCGCGGATGTTCGGCTCATCGGCCAGCAGCATGACGATGCGGTCGATGCCGGGGGCGATGCCGCCGTGCGGCGGGGCGCCGAACTGGAAGGCGCGGAGCATGCCCGCGAACTCGCGCTCGACGGTCTCCTTGGAGTAGCCCGCGATCTCGAACGCCTTGAACATCAGCTCGGGCTCGTGGTTGCGGATCGCGCCGGAGGACAGCTCCACGCCGTTGCAGACGATGTCGTACTGCCAGCCCAGGATGTCCAGCGGGTCCTGCGTCTCCAGGGCCTCCAGGCCGCCCTGCGGCATCGAGAAGGGGTTGTGCGAGAAGTCGATCCTGCCGGTCTCCTCGTCCTTCTCGTACATCGGGAAGTCGACGATCCAGCAGAACCGGAACACGCCCTCCTCGAAGTGGCCGGCGCGCTTGGCCGCCTCGACCCGGACCGCCGACATGATCTTGGAGACCTCGTCGAACTCGCCCGCGCCGAAGAAGACGGCGTGGCCCGGGGCGAGCGACAGGCGCTCGGTGAGGACCTTGACGTTCTCCTCGGTGAGGAACTTGGCGATCGGGCCGCTCAGCGAACCGTCGTCGGAGACCCGCACCCAGGCCAGGCCCTTGGCGCCGTGCTCGACGGCGTAGTCGCCGAGACCGTCGAAAAACTTGCGCGACTGGCCCGCCGTGTCCGGCACCGGCAGGGCGCGGACGTGCTTGCCGGCGAACGCCTTGAACTCGGAGCCGTCGAAGACGTCGGAGATGTCGACGAGCTCCAGCTTGGCGCGCAGGTCGGGCTTGTCGTTGCCGTACTTCAGCATCGACTCGCGGAACGGGATGCGCGGGAACGGCGACGTGACGTGGCGGCCGTTGCCGAACTCCTCGAAGAGCTCGGTCATCAGCTTCTCGATCGGCTGGAAGACGTCCTCCTGCTCGACGAAGGACATCTCCACGTCGAGCTGGTAGAACTCGCCCGGCGAGCGGTCGGCGCGGGCGTCCTCGTCGCGGAAGCACGGCGCGATCTGGAAGTAGCGGTCGAAGCCCGAGATCATCAGCAGCTGCTTGAACTGCTGCGGGGCCTGCGGCAGCGCGTAGAACTTGCCGGGGTTGAGCCGGGACGGTACGACGAAGTCCCGCGCCCCCTCCGGGGAGGTCGCCGTGAGGATCGGCGTGGCCATCTCGTTGAAGCCCAGCGCCGTCATCTTGTGGCGGATGGACGAGATGACGGCCGTGCGCAGCATGATGTTGCGGTGCATGCGCTCGCGGCGCAGGTCGAGGAAGCGGTACTCCAGCCGGCGCTCCTCACCCACCCCGTCGTCCGTGTTGATCTGGAACGGGAGCTGCTGCGAGGCGCCCAGCAGCTCGACCTCCGCCACCTCGACCTCGATCTCGCCGGTCGGCAGCTCCGGGTTGATGTTGTCGGCGCCGCGCGAGACGACCCGGCCGTCGACGCGGACGACCGACTCCTTGCTCACCTTGTCGAGCGCCTCGTAGGCGGGGGTGCCGGGGCGGGCGACGAGCTGCGTGATGCCGTAGTGATCGCGCAGATCGATGAAGAGGATGCCGCCCAGGTCTCGACGATTGTGCAGCCAGCCGCTCAGCCGGACGTCGGTGTCGACGTCAGAGGCGCGGAGCTCGCCGCAGGTGTGGGACCTGTACCGATGCATCGTCGTTCATCCAGCCTTCGGGATTCGGGGTGTGTCGGAGCACTCAAGGTTACCGCCCGGCGCATCCCCTTTTATTTGCCGTGCGGTACCCGTCCCGACGGGCCTCGGACAGCCGGTCCGGCCGCGACCTGTAAAGATGAAGCAATGCGCACCGAGGACATCCTGGCCGCCGTCGCGACCGGCCTGTGGCGCTGGGACAACGCGTCCGGGGTCGTCACCCTCGACGCGGAGGCCGCCCGGCTCCTCGGGCTGCCCGCCGAGCCCGTGGCCCTCCCCGAGGCCGCCGTACGCTCCCGGTTCCACCCGGTGGACTGGAACGAGATCAACGGCGTGGTGAACCTCGCGGTCGCCGAGGGCACCCTGGCCGAGGCCCGGCTGAGGATCATGGATGTGGACGGGCGGCTGCTGAGGACCGTGCGCAGCCGGTCCCGCCCGGTGATCGAGGACGGGGACTACCTGCTCTTCGGCACCATCCAGGAAGTCGCCGAGCCGCGTCCGGGCGACGCCGCCCACACCCCCGTCACCGGCGACTGGCGCCGCTCCCGCGAGGCGTTCCTGCTGGACGCGGGCCGGGCCCTCGCGGAGGCCCGTTCCACCGCCGAGGTGCTGCGGGTCGCCGCCTCGCTGTCGATGCCCGGGTTCTCGCCGGACAGCCTCGCCGTGTTCGGCTCGTCGGGCAGCCGCATCACGGTGCTCGGGCACCACGGGTACGGGCCGGAGGACGAGCTGCCGTTCACCGACATGCTGCTGGACACGGACCATCCGGCGTCCGAGGTCGTACGGACCGGCCGGGCCATCTACCTGTCGTCCCCCGAGGAGTACAGCCGCCGCTACCCCGCCGGCCGGCCGCTCGCCCGGCGCCCCGAGCGCCGTTCCTGGGCCTTCGTGCCGCTGACGGTGGCCGGCCGCACCATGGGCGCCTGGATGGCGGGCTTCGCCCATCCCGTGGCGTTCACGCCCGACGAGCGCTCGGTGCTGACGACGGTCGCCAGGATGATCGCGCAGGCCCTGGAGCGGGCCTCGGTGGCCGAGAGCGAACGCGAGCTGTCGCTCGGCCTCCAGCGCTCGATGATGCCGACGCTGGGTCCCGAGATCCCCGGCATGACGGTGGCGGCGCGGTACGTGCCGACCGGCGGCGGCCTCCAGGTCGGCGGCGACTGGTACGACATGATTCCGCTGCCCAGCGGCCGAATAGCCCTGGTCATAGGCGACGTGCAGGGCCACGACGTACGGGCGGCCGGCCTCATGGGCCAGCTGCGGATCGCCCTGCGCGCGTACGCCTCCGAGGGCCACCGGCCCGACGCGGTCCTCTCCCGCGCGTCCCGCTTCCTGCACGGCATCACCGACACCTACGGCCCCGACGACCACTCCAGCCCTCGTTTCGCGACCTGCCTCTACATCGAGGCCGACCCCGCCACCGGCACCCTCGACATCGCCCGCGCGGGCCATCCGGAGCCCGCGGTGCGCCTCGCCGACGGCACGGTGCTCGTCCGGCCGACGGCCGGCGGCCTGCCGCTGGGCATCGTCCCGGACACGGACTACCCGACGACGCGTCTCGTCCTCGAACCGGGGGAGACGATCATGGTCTGTACGGACGGCCTCATCGAGACCGGCGGCCACGACCTGGACACCGGGTGGGCCAGGCTCCGCACGATCCTGGAGGAGCACACCGGCGACAGCCTGGAGAAGCTCGCCGACGCCCTCGTGTCGGCCGTCCACGGCCCCGGCTCGCACTACACGACCGGCCCGCTCATGGACCGCCGCGAGGACGACATCGCCGTACTGCTGCTGTGCCGCGAGGGCGACGCCTGCGGCTGCGGGCCGGGCGCCACGGTCCGGATGTCCCCGGTCCGGCGTACGGCGCTGACCGTGGCCCAGGCCGAACCGGAGCGCATCGCCGCCGCCCGGCAGCAGCTGCGGGACCTGCTGCACGACTGGGCGGACGCGGAGCAGCTCGACGCGGCCGTGCTGATGGTCTCGGAGATGGTCACCAACGTCCTGGTGCACACGGACGGCGACGCGCTGCTGACCGCCGAGGCCAAGGGCGATCCGGGCGTACGGCGGCTGCGGGTCGAGGTGTCGGACTCCAGCGACGAACTGCCGCACAGGCGCCGCCCGGGGGAGATGGCGTCCAGCGGGCGCGGGCTGATCCTGATGGAGATGCTGGCGCACGAGTGGGGCGTGGACCCGAAGGGCGAGGGCAAGACGATCTGGTTCGAACTCCGCGAGGACGAGGAGCCCCGCCCGCTGTGACGGGGAGCCCTCCGGAAGTCGCGGGTCTCACGCCCCAGCGCGCCGGACCCCGCCCTGGCGGAGCAAAATGGTCGAAAAGGGAGATTCATCGCCGGGGGGACCACGGAGATCCGCCATGAGCATGAGCACGCAGAGAGTCGGCCGCGACATCACCGTACTGGCGGACTGCCTGGAGGTGCCGGGCATCGGCTTCCTCCCGGTCAACGCCTTCGTCCTGCTGGCCGACGAGCCGGTCGTCGTCGACACGGGCCTCAGCCTCCCCGACCGCAACTTCCTGGGCGAGCTCGGCACCGTGATGGACCCCGCCGACGTGCGCTGGATCTGGCTGACGCACCCCGACCGCGACCATACCGGCGGCCTGTTCGACCTGCTCGTGGCCGCCCCCAAGGCGCGGGTCGTCACGACGTTCATCGGCGCGGGCATCATGTCGACCGAGCGGCCCCTGCCGCTGGACCGGGTGTGCCTGGTCAACCCGGGGCAGGCGCTGGACGTGGGCGGCGGCCGCATGCTCCGGGCGTTCCGGCCGCCGCTGTTCGACAACCCCGCCACCGTCGGCTTCTACGACGACCGTACGCGGACGTGCTTCAGCTCCGACTGCTTCGGCGGCCCCATGCTCAACGAGGAGGCCGCGGTCGACGGCAGGGCCGCCGACCTGGCCCCCGAGGACCTGCGCAGCGCCCAGCTCCTGTGGGCGACGGTCGACAGCCCCTGGGTCCACACCGTCGACACCGGCAAGTACCTCGCCACGGTGGAGCCGCTGCGCGCCATGGAGCCCGAGACCGTGCTGAGCACCCACCTGCCGCCAGCCGTCGGGCTCGCGCCCCGGATGCTCGACACGATCGCCGAGGCCCCGGGCTCGGACCCGTTCGTCGGCCCGGACCAGCAGGCCCTGGAGCAGATGCTGGCCACGTTCGAGCCCCACCCCGACGGCGCGGTGCCCCCGCAGGCCATGTAGGCCGCCGCGCATCCCTAGGCCCGCTCGTACTCCCCCCGGCGCATCTCCCCGAGCACCCCGAAGACGGCCGCCGTCAGCGGCACCGAGAGCAGCATCCCGAGGATGCCGGCGACGGACGCCCCGGCGGTGATCGCGAGCATGACCACGGCCGGATGCATCTGGACCGTACGGCTCTGGATCACGGGCTGGAGGACGTGGCCCTCCAGGACCTGCACGGCCAGGACGACCCCGAGCGCCCACAGCGCGATCACGACCCCCCGGTCGGCGAGCGCGACGAGCACGGCGACCGCGCCGGAGATGAAGGCGCCGAGGTACGGGATGTACGCGCCCACGAACACCAGGGCGCCGAGCCCGACCGCGCCGGGCACCCGCAGGACCAGCAGCCCGACGGTGATCAGCAGGGCGTCGATCAGCGCGATGAACGTCGTACCGCGCATGAAGCCCTCGACGGCCTCGAACGCCCGCCGGCCCACCGCCTCGGCGGTGACGCCGGTCGAGCCGGGCGCGAGCGACTTCAGGGTGCCCGCGGCCTTGTCCGAGTCCCGGAGGAAGAAGAAGATCAGCAGGAGGGCCAGTACGGCGACGGCGGCCATCTCGCCGACCACGCTCAGCCCGGTGATCAGTCCGGAGGCGGCCGTGCCGCCGAACTTGCCGAGCAGTCCCCGGGCGTTCTTGGCCAGGTCGTCCAGCGAGGTGCCGGCCGCGCCGAGATGCCGGGTCAGGTCCCCGGCGGCCTGCCGCAGCGAGGCGACGATCTGGTCGCCGGTCTCGACGAGCGCGCTGACGACGATGTACGCCGCCCCGCCCACGACGGCGACCACCGCGACGCAGGTCAGACCGGCCGCGAGGGACCGGTTGAGCCGCATCGCCACGAGCCGCCGGTGCAGCGGTCCGAGCAGCGCGGTGCCGAGGAGGGCGAGCAGGACGGGCGTGACGGCGGTCTTCAGGGTGACGCACAGCCAGACGCCGACGGCGGCCACCCCGGTGACGAGCAGGGCCACGACGCACCAGGCGGCGACCCGGCGGGCGGACTCGGGGAGGAGCGGCTGCGTCGGCTGCACCGCCCCAGCGGACCACGGACGGGGCCGCTCGGCCCTCCGAAGGACCCGGCCGGGTGACGCCACGTCAGCCGGCCGGGGCGGCCCGGCGCGGGCGGGTTCCCGGCCCGCGGCGCGGGGCGGGTCCGGCGGCCCGCCCCGCGCCGGGAACGCCTGCCTACTCGCCCATGCCGTGAACGGCCGGGATCGTGCCGAGGCGGCCGCGCTGGAAGTCCTCGAAGGCGCGCTTCAGTTCTTCCTGCGTGTTCATCACGAACGGACCGTAGTGCGCCATCGGCTCCCGGATCGGCCGGCCGCCGAGGAGGACGACCTCCAGGTCCGGGGTGTGGGAGTCCTGCCGCTCGTCCGCGCGGACGGTCAGCGAGGAGCCCGCGCCGAACACGGCCGTCTGCCCGCTGTGCACGGGCCGGCGCTCCGCGCCCACGCTGCCGCGCCCGGCCAGGACGTACGCCAGGCCGTTGAAGTCCTCGCGCCACGGCAGCGTGACCTCGGCGCCGGGCGCCACGGTCGCGTGCAGCATCGTGATCGGCGTGTGCGTGATGCCGGGACCCTGGTGGCCGTCGAGCTCACCGGCGATGACCCGCAGCAGCGAGCCGCCGTCGGGGGTGGTGAGGAGCTGGACGTGACCGCCGCGGATGTCCTGGTACCGGGGGGCCATCATCTTGTCCCTGGCCGGCAGGTTCACCCAGAGCTGGAGGCCGTGGAAGAGACCGCCGGACATCACCAGCGACTCCGGCGGCGCCTCGATGTGCAGGAGGCCCGAGCCGGCGGTCATCCACTGGGTGTCGCCGTTGGTGATGGTGCCGCCACCGCCCTGGCTGTCCTGGTGGTCGAAGATCCCGTCGATGATGTACGTGACCGTCTCGAAGCCGCGGTGGGGGTGCCACGGGGTGCCCTTGGGCTCTCCGGGGGCGTACTCCACCTCGCCCATCTGGTCCATCATGATGAACGGGTCGAGGTGCTGGTAGTTGATGCCGGCGAAGGCGCGGCGGACCGGGAAGCCCTCGCCCTCGAAACCGGACGGAGCGGTCGTGACGGCCAGCACGGGGCGCGCGACGGCGTCGGCCGGCGCGGCGACCCTCGGCAGGGTCAGCGGGTTCTCAACGGTTACTGCGGGCATGGCGGGCCTCCTTGTACGTCCAGTTTAGTTGAACGTAGAACTTCTTGCCACCCCCAACGGCGGACGCCCGGGAGGAATTCCCCCGGGCGCCGTGTGCGAGACGTGGTGATCGGCCGGTCAGCCGTACATCCGCCGCATGGCGAAGTCGACCATCTGCTCGACCGCCTTGGCGTCGAAGACCATGCGGTGCTCGCCCTCCATGTCGAGGACGAATCCGTACCCCGTCGGCAGCAGGTCGATCACCTCGGCCCCGGTGATCACGAAGTACTTGGACTCCTTGCCCGCGTACCTGCGCAGTTCCTTGAGCGAGGTGAACATCGGGATCACCGGCTGCTGGGTGTTGTGCAGGGCGAGGAATCCGGGATTGTCGCCGCGCGGGCAGTACACCTTCGACGTGGCGAAGATCTGCTGGAAGTCCTCCGCGGACAGCGATCCGGTGGTGAAGGCGCGTACCGCGTCGGCGAGCGAGGGCGGCGACGGCTCCGGGTAGAGCGGCTGCTCCCCGTAGCCGCCCTGGGGCGGGGGCTGCGGCGGCGCGTACTGCTGCTGTCCACCCTGGTTCTGGTCGTAGCCGTACATGGCGCCAAGAGTACTGAGTCACAGATGCCGGACAGGGGTTGCTTCTTATTACCGACGGGTAGCATCATCGTAGCTACTTACCAGTAGTAGATGTACGAGGAATCTGCCTCCCGATCCTTAACGGAGCCGTTGCCATGGGTCACTACAAGTCGAACCTCCGCGACATCGAGTTCAACCTCTTCGAGGTCCTCGGCCGCGACAAGCTGTACGGCACCGGCCCGTTCGCGGAGATGGACGTCGAGACCGCCAAGAGCATCCTCGACGAGATCGCCCGCCTCGCGGAGAACGACCTCGCCGCGTCCTTCGAGGACGCGGACCGCAACCCGCCGGTGTTCGACCCGGCGACGAACACCGCCCCGGTGCCGGCGACGTTCAAGAAGAGCTACCAGGCCTTCATGGACTCCGAGTACTGGCGGCTGGGCCTGCCCGAGGAGATCGGCGGCACCACCTCGCCCCGCTCCCTGATCTGGGCCTACGCGGAGCTGCTGCTCGGCGCGAACCCGGCGGTCTGGATGTACTCCTCCGGCCCCGCGTTCGCCGGCGTCCTCTTCGAGGAGGGCAACGAGGCGCAGAAGAAGATCGCGCAGATCGCCGTCGACAAGCAGTGGGGCTCCACCATGGTCCTCACCGAGCCGGACGCCGGCTCGGACGTCGGCGCGGGCCGCACGAAGGCCGTCGAGCAGCCCGACGGCTCCTGGCACATCGAGGGCGTGAAGCGCTTCATCACGTCCGGCGAGCACGACATGTCGGAGAACATCCTCCACTACGTCCTCGCGCGCCCCGAGGGCCACGGCCCCGGCACCAAGGGCCTGTCCCTCTTCCTCGTCCCGAAGTTCCACTTCGACTGGGAGACCGGCGAGCTGGGCGAGCGCAACGGCGTCTACGCCACCAACGTCGAGCACAAGATGGGCCTCAAGGCGTCCAACACGTGCGAGATGACCTTCGGCGACCAGCACCCCGCCAAGGGCTGGCTGATCGGCGACAAGCACGACGGCATCCGCCAGATGTTCATGATCATCGAGTTCGCGCGCATGATGGTCGGCACGAAGGCCATCGCGACCCTCTCCACGGGCTACCTGAACGCCCTGGAGTACGCCAAGGAGCGCGTCCAGGGCCCCGACCTGGCGAACTTCATGGACAAGACCGCGCCCAAGGTCACCATCACGCACCACCCCGACGTCCGCCGCGCGCTGATGACGCAGAAGGCGTACGCCGAGGGCATGCGCGCCCTCGTCCTGCACACCGCGTCCGTCCAGGACGACATCGCGGTGGCCGAGGCGGCCGGCGAGGACACCGCCGCGCTGGTGGCCATGAACGACCTGCTGCTGCCGATCGTCAAGGGCTACGGTTCCGAGAAGTCGTACGAGCAGCTGGCGCAGTCGCTCCAGACCTTCGGCGGCTCCGGGTACCTCCAGGAGTACCCGATCGAGCAGTACATCCGCGACGCCAAGATCGACACCCTCTACGAGGGCACCACCGCCATCCAGGGCCAGGACTACTTCTTCCGGAAGATCGTCCGCAACCAGGGCGCGGCGCTGAACTCGCTCGCGGAGGACATCAAGAAGTTCCTCGCGGTCGGCACCGGCGGCGAGGAGCTGGCCACGGCCCGCGAGACGCTCGCCAAGGCGGCCGTGGACCTGGAGGCCATCGTCGGTGCCATGCTGACCGACCTCGCGGCCACCGAGAAGGACGTCAAGTCCATCTACAAGGTCGGCCTGAACACCACCCGCCTGCTCATGGCCTCCGGTGACGTCGTCGTCGGATACCTGCTGCTCAAGGGCGCGGCCGTGGCCGCCGAGAAGCTGCCGACCGCGTCCGCGAAGGACGTGCCGTTCTACACCGGCAAGATCGCGGCCGCGAAGTTCTTCGCCGCGAACGTCCTGCCCGGCGTCGGCGTCGAGCGCGCGCTCGCCGAGTCGGTCGACCAGTCCCTGATGGAGCTCGACGAGGCGGCCTTCTAGGCCCCGCAACGCCGAGCCGCCCCGGCCGCGAGGCCGGCGGCGGCTCCCAGACCACTGTCGAAACCCTCTGGCAACGGGCCGGGACCATCCCCGCGGGGACGGACCCGGCCCGTTGTCAGTGGCCCGTGCGACTCTGGTGTGCATGAGCTCCATGGAATCCCGCAGGGGTGGCTACTCCGTACCGGCCGGCCGGCCGTACGCGCTCAGTGAGCTGCGCGGAAAGCTCGGCTCCGTGGGCGACCTCATCGCCGACCTCTACGACGGCTCCCACCCGCTGGAGTACGAGCCGGTCGCCGACACCCTGTACGTCGCCTTCAAGACGGCCGCCGACCTCGCCCCCGTCAAGAGCCACACCGGCTGCCCGACGCACCCCAACGGCGCCGTCGACCCCGAGGCCCCCGCCGGCTGGGGCCGCTGCCTGCTGTGCAACGACCGCCGCCGCCGCGGCGAGCGCAGCGTGCCCGCCCCCGCCGAGCAGCGCCGCCTCGGCTACCCCGTGCCGGAACCCCCGTACACCCTGGACGTCCTCAGGGGGTACGTCCAGCAGGTCAACGACCGGGCCTTCGCCGTCACCGTCTCCTCGCCCGGTGAGGAATTCGTGGAGATCGCCGACACCCTGCACCGCGCCTTCATCGTGGCCCGCGAGCTGTCCCGGCCCCGCAACGCGTCGGGATGCTCCGAGCACCCCGGCTCACCCATCGACCCGACCGCCCCGCCCGGCGAGGGCTGCCTGTTCTGCGTGGGCCGCCGACGGCAGCAGCAGCGGCCACCCGGCGCACCCCGGATGCTGCCGCAGGTCCGCCGCGGCGAACGCCGGACGATACAACGGCGGTTCGAGCGGCCCCCGGGCCTCTGAGGCGGGCGCTGGGGACCGTGGTTCACGCTCGTTATGGTGAACCCCATGAGCGCACCCCCCCGCTTCGACCGCGGCCACACAGACGATCTGATGTCCTTCCTGGCGGCCAGTCCGTCCCCGTACCACGCGGTGGCGAACGCCGCCGAGCGCCTGGACAAGGCCGGATTCCGGCAGCTCGCGGAGACCGACGCCTGGGACGCGACCTCCGGCGGCAAGTACGTGCTGCGCGGCGGGGCGATCATCGCCTGGTACGTACCGGAGGGCGCGGAGGCCAGCACCCCGTTCCGGATCGTCGGCGGGCACACCGACTCCCCGCACCTGCACGTGAAGCCGCTCCCCGACATGGGCGCGCAGGGCTGGCGCCAGATCGCCGTCGAGATCTACGGCGGGACGCTCCTCAACACCTGGCTCGACCGCGACCTCGGCATCGCCGGCCGGCTGACGCTGCGCGACGGCACCCACCGCCTCGTCAACATCGACCGGGCGCTGCTGCGCGTACCGCAGCTCGCCGTACACCTGGACCGGTCCGTCAACAGCGACGGCCTCAAGCTCGACAAGCAGCGCCACATGCAGCCCATCTGGGGCCTCGGCGACGTGCACGAGGGCGACCTGATCCGCTTCCTCGAAGAGGAGGAGGGACTCGCGGCCGGCGACGTCGCCGGCTGGGACCTGATGGCCCACAGCATCGACCCGCCCGCCTACCTCGGCCGCGACCGCGAACTGGTGGCCGGCCCGCGCATGGACAACCTCATCTCCGTGCACGCAGGCGTCGCGGCCCTCGCCGCCGTCAGCGCCGCGGACGAACCCCTTCCGTACATCCCCGTACTCGCCGCCTTCGACCACGAGGAGAACGGGTCGCAGTCCGACACCGGCGCCGACGGCCCCCTCCTCGGCAACGTGCTGGAGCGCTCGGTCTTCGCCCGCGGCGGCACCTTCGACGACAAGTCACGCGCCTTCGCCGGCACGATCTGCCTGTCCTCCGACACCGGCCACGCCGTGCACCCCAACTACGCCGAACGCCACGACCCGACGCACCAGCCGCGCGCCAACGGCGGACCGATCCTCAAGGTCAACGTCAACATGCGGTACGCGACCGACGGCAGCGGCCAGGCCGTCTTCGCGGCGGCCTGCGAGAAGGCCGGCGTGCCGTGGCAGGTCTTCGTGTCCAACAACTCCATGCCGTGCGGCACCACGATCGGCCCCATCACCGCGGCCCGGCACGGCATCCGGACCGTCGACATCGGCGTCGCCATCCTGTCCATGCACAGCGCCCGCGAACTGTGCGGGGCCGACGACCCGTACCTGCTGGCGAACGCGATGACCGCGTTCCTGGAGGGCTGACTCCCGATCCCGAACACCGCTCGCAGGCTTGTCCGTTCAAGGGCCGGGTACGCGAAGGACGTACACCGGCCCGGAACTGCCGGGCCGACAGGGAGGCGGAACTCATGGGACTGGGAGGATTCATTCTCCTCATCGCGGGCGGAGCGATACTCGCCTTCGCCACCGACTGGGAGATGGAAAGCGTCAACCTCACCCTCGTCGGGGTCATCATGATGCTCGTCGGGATCATCGGGGTCGCGGTCTACGCCAGCGTCGCCAGGCGCCGGCGCATGGTCGTACCCCCCACCACCACCGTCGTCACCGACGACCAGCACCACCACAACCCCTGAGGCCCGGCCGCGGCCGTTCACGCCGCGCCGGGCCCCGGGGGCCCGTTCAGCCGTCCAGGCCGGCGAGCACGAGCGGCAGCCGGGGCGTGCCGTCCGCCGTCACGCGGACCGGAACGCCCCAGTCCTGCTGGTGGACGTGGCACGCCGGGTACTCGTTCGCCGGGTCGTCGTCGCACGAGGCCGCCATCGCGGACACGTGCAGCACGCCTTCGGTGACCTCGGGGTTCAGCTCCAGCTCGCGGCTCAGGTCCGTCCCGGCCCCCTCACCGCCGGACAGCAGCTCCGGCGGGGTCGACGACACGAGCAGCCGCGTCGAGGGCCCGTACCGCGTGTCCAGCTTCTGACCGGTCGGCGCCTGGAAGACGACGTCCAGCCGCAGCCTGCCCGGAGCCACTTCGGTCGCCGCGCGCTGCGTCCGGTGCGCGACGGCCTCGACGCGCACCGCCTCCTCGGGCAGCCGCAGCCGGGTCAGCCGGTGGCGGGCCGACTCCACGACGACGATGTCGTCCCCCACGAGCACGGCGTCGCTCGGCTCCCGCAGGTCCGTCGCGAGCGTGGTGACCTCCCCGCTCGCCGGGTCGAAGCGCCGCAGCGCGTGGTTGTACGTGTCGCTGACCGCGACCGACCCGTCCGGCAGCGCGGTCACCCCGAGCGGGTGCTGGAGCAGCGCCTGCCCCGCGGCGCCGTCCCGGTGCCCGAAGTCGAACAGCCCGGTCCCCACGGCGGTGTGCACGACCAGGTCGCCGTCGACGTACCGCAGCGCGCTCGTCTCGGAGTCCGCCACCCACAGCCGCTCGCCGTCCGCCGAGACCGCGAGCCCCGACGGCTGCGCGAACCACGCCTCGGCGGCGGGCCCGTCCACAAGACCCTCGTTCGTCGTCCCGGCCGCGGCCTCCACCGTCCCCGCCGCGGGGTCGTACGTCCACAGCTGGTGCACGCCGGCCATGGCGATCCACACCTTGCCCCGCCACCACGCCACGTCCCACGGCGACGACAGATCGACGTCACGGGCCGGCCCGGAGGTGGGCGAACCCTGCCACCACTGCTTCCCCGTACCGGCGACGACCTCGACCGCGCCGGTCGCCGGGTCGAACACGCTCAGCCGGTGGTTGACGGTGTCGGCCACGACGACCCGGCCGTCCGGAAGCAGCGCGAGCCCCTGCGGCTCCTTGAACGCGCCCTCCCCGCCGACGCGCCGCACGACGGTCTCGCCGTCGGCCTCCAGCTCCACGAGCTGGTGCCGGGTGGTGTCCGAGACCAGGAAGTTCCCGCTGTCCGGCAGCAGCACCGCCTTGCCGGGGAAGCGCAGGTCGGTCGCCACCGGCTCGGGCGCGACGTACGGCCCGTCACCGCGCCGCAGCGTCCCCTTGGCCTCGTGCGCCGCCTCCAGCTCCTCGACGAGCTTCCCGATCGCGTGCGCGTGCCCCTCACCGGCGTGCTGGGCGACGACGTACCCCTCGGGGTCGATGACGACGAGCGTCGGCCAGGCCCGTACGGCGTACTGCTTCCAGGTCGCGAGCTCGGGGTCGTCGAGAACCGGGTGGTGCACGCCGTAGCGCTCCACGGCGTCCACGACGGCCCGGTGCTCCGCCTCGTGCACGAACTTCGGCGAGTGCACCCCGACGATCACGACCGTGTCCCGGTGCTTCTCCTCCAGCTCCCGCAGCTCATCGAGCACGTGCAGGCAGTTGACGCAGCAGAAGGTCCAAAAATCCAGGATCACGACGCGTCCGCGCAGACCGGCGAGGCTGAGTTCCTCCCCGCCGGTGTTCAGCCAGCCGCCCTTGCCGATCAGCTCGGGGGCACGGACACGGGCACGGCGGGGTGCGGGCGCGGGGGTGGGCGCCGACGGGGCATCGTTCATGCTTCAAGCTTGCCATCCGCCGACGAGTCCCTGTCGCCCTAGCGCAGGCGGCGGTCCTTCAGGGCCGGGAACTGTTCGCGGGTGGACGTGACCTTCGCCGGGTCCAGGTCCGCGACCAGTACCTCTTCCGCGGGGCCCGCCTCGGCCAGCACCTCGCCCCAGGGGTCCACGACGATGCTGTGGCCCGCCTGCTCGACCCCCGCGTGCGTGCCCGCCGTGCCGCAGGCCAGGACGTACGCCTGGTTCTCCACGGCGCGGGCGCGGGCCAGCAGGGTCCAGTGCTCGCGGCGCCTGGCGGGCCAGCCGGCGGGCACGAGGAACGCCTGGGCGCCGGCGTCGACGAGGCCGCGGAACAGCTCGGGGAAGCGCAGGTCGTAGCAGGTGCCGAGGCCGAAGGTGAGCCCCGCCGCCGGGACCGTCACCAGTTCCTCGCCCGCGCCCATCATCACGGCCTCGCCCTTGTCGAAACCGAAGCGGTGGATCTTCCGGTACGCGCGGGCGAGCTCACCGCCGGGCGAGAAGACGAGGGAGGTGTTGTAGAGCGGGCCCTCGGGGTCGCGCTCGACGATCGACCCGGCGTGCAGCCACACGCCCGCGTCGGCCGCCGCCTTGGCCATCACCTCGTACGTCGGGCCTTCGAGCGGCTCCGCCTCGTCGACGAACGACTCGTACGCGAAGGCTCCGGTCGGCCACAGCTCCGGCAGGACCACGAGCTCCGCGCCGTGCCGCTCACGCTGCTCGCGCACGAGTGAAGCGACGCGCTCCCGACGGGAATTGACAGTTTCGTCCGGATTTACTGCGATCTGGATGAGGGAGGCGCGCACACTACCACCGTCCTGGCATTCGAGCCGTCAACACGGGCCTACGATCGTCACACCAAAGCACTGCCAGGGTGCCACGGGGCAGCGTAACTTAGCGTGCGAGCCTCCCACGCAGTCCGGCACGCACGTCAGTACCAGTCCGCCCGCCAGCCCGTCACCGCCAGACCAGCCAGCCCGCGCCACCGCCACTGAACCGCACGAGGGGTCCCGTGACCGTCCATCCCAGCCTCCAGACGTACGCCGAAGCCTGGACCCACTCCATCGAAGCGATATCCGAGCTGGTGACACCGCTCGTCGAGGGGGAGTGGAACCGCCGAACGCCGTGCCCGGGCTGGTCGGTGCGCGACATCGTCTCGCACATCATCGGCATGGAGTGCGAGATGCTCGGCGACCCGCGGCCGATCCACTCGCTGCCGCGCGACCTGTACCACGTGACCTCGGAGTTCGCCCGGTACATGGAGATGCAGGTCGACGTGCGCCGCCACCACACGGCGCCGGAGATGACCTCCGAGCTCGAGTACACGATCATCCGCCGCCAGCGGCAGCTCCGCAACGAGACCCGCTCGCCCGACACGATGGTCCGCGCCCCGCTCGGTGCCGAGCAGACCCTGGAACTCGCTCTGCGGATGCGGGCGTTCGACACCTGGGTGCACGAGCAGGACCTCCGTACGACATTCGGCCGTCCCGGCAACCTCGACTCGCCCGGCGCGCTCGTCGCCCGCGACGTCCTCGTCCAGGGCCTGCCGAAGGTCGTCGCGAAGCAGGCGGGCGCGCCCGCCAACTCGGCGGTCGTCTTCGACGTGCACGGCCCGGTCGAGTTCATGCGCACGGTCCGCGTCGACGCGGACGGCCGCGGAACGGTCGACGGCACGCCCTCGCTGGGCCCGCTCGCGACGATCGCCCTGGACTGGGAGACGTACGTACGCCTGGCCTGCGGCCGGGTCCGTCACGAGTCGGTGGCCGACCACGTCAAGGTCGACGGCGACCAGGCGCTCGCGGACGCCATCCTGCGCCACTTCGCCGTCACCCCGTAGCAGGACCGCGCCGCGGCCGCCGGGACCCGCGCCGTACCGCCGGCCGGTCGTCTCAGGCAGGGACGTGCACGACCTCGACCCGGCTGGCGACCAGGCGGTCCCGCTCCCGGCGGGCCGTCCGCGCGCGCAGCCGCAGGATCTGCGCGACGCCGACCGCCTCCAGCACGAAGACCGAGGCGAAGGCGACGCGGTAGTTGTCGCCGGTCGCGTCGAGCAGCACGCCCACCGCCAGCAGCGTCGTCATGGAGGCGACGAAGCCGCCCATGTTGACGATGCCGGAGGCCGTGCCCTGGCGCTCCGGCGGGTTGGCGGGCCGCGCGAAGTCGAAGCCGATCATCGACGCCGGCCCGCACGCGCCCAGCACCGCGCACAGGGTGACGAGCAGCCACATGGGCGCGTGGTCGCCCGGGTGGGCGAGGGTCGCCGCCCACAGCAGGGCGGTCGCTCCGACGGTGCCGAGGGCGAGCGGCGCGCGGGCCGCGCCGTGCCGGGCGACGACCTGCCCGTACACGAGCCCGAGCGCCATGTTGGACACGACGACGAGCGTCAGCAGTTCACCGGCCGTGCCGCGGGTCAGCCCCTGCGCCTCGACGAGGAACGGCATCCCCCACAGCAGCAGGAACACCATCGCCGGGAACTGCGTCGTGAAGTGCACCCACATCCCGAGCCGTGTCCCGGGCTCGCGCCACGCGGCGGCGATCTGCGCGCGGACGTACGCCGCGCCCGCGTGCTCGGCCGGGGCGGGCTCGTACCCCTGCGGGTGGTCCTTCAGGAACAGCAGCAGCAGGACGAGCACGAGTACCCCGGCGAGGGAGCTGCCCGCGAAGGTGGCGGTCCAGCCGAGGCCGCTGAGCATGCGCGCCACGATGAGTGTGGAGACGAGGTTGCCCGCCATTCCGCACAGCCCGGCGAGCTGTGCGATCAGCGGCCCGCGCCGCGCGGGGAACCAGCGGGCGCCGAGGCGCAGTACGGCGATGAACGTCATGGCGTCGCCGCAGCCCAGCAGCGCGCGGGCGGCGAGGGCGGTCCCGTACGAGGGGGAGAAGGCGAAGGCGGCCTGCCCGAGGGTGAACAGGACGACGCCGAGGGTCAGGACCTTCTTCGTACCGAGCCGGTCCACCAGAAGGCCCACGGGTATCTGCATGCCCGCGTACACGAGCAGCTGGAGTATGGAGAACGTCGACAGCGCGGACGCGTTGACGTGGAACCGGTCGGCGGCGTCGAGGCCCGCGACGCCCAGGCTGGTGCGGAAGATGACGGCGACGAAGTAGACGGCGACGCCGATGCCCCAGACGGCGGCGGCACGCCGGCCGCCGGGCGGGTCCCCCGGCAGTGAGACGGCAGGCGCAGCGGAGTCCCTCACCGCTCCCCGCCCCAGCCTTCGGCCGACCTCTCGCCGCGCTCATCGCCCCGCTCGTCCCCACGGGCCAGCACCTTGACGCGCCCGACATGGCGGCGCACGCACCGGGCGGCCCCCTCGACGTCGCCCGCCCGGATCGCCTCCAGCATCTCGGCGTGCTCGGTGATGTTCTTGGCGATGCGGTCGGGATGCGCCTCCATGATGGTGACCCCCATACGGAGTTGCCGGTCCCGGAGCTGGTCGTACAGGCGGGTCAGGATCTGGTTCCCGGCGTTGCGCACGATGGCGACGTGGAAGCACCGGTCGGCGACGGCGACTTCGGCGAGGTCGCCCTCCAGGGCCCGCTGCCTCTGCTCCTCCAGCGACTGTTCGAGCCGGGCGAGGAGAGCGGCGGACGCGGGTACGGCGCGCCGCACGGCGAACTCCTCCACCAGCAGCCGCGTCTCGACGACGTCGGAGATCTCCTGCGCGGAGACGGCGAGGACGAGGGCGCCCTTCTTGGGATACAGCTTGATGAGCCCCTCGACCTCCAGCCGCAGCAGCGCTTCCCGTACGGGCGTCCTCGACACGCCGACGGCGTCGGCGAGGTCGCCCTCGGTGAGGAGGGTGCCGCCCTCGTAGTGCCGGTCGAGTACGCCCTTCTTGACGTGGGTGTACACGCGCTCGGCGGCCGGGGGCTGCTTGACGGTGCCGGGGGCGGTGGCGGTGGGCGCGGATGGCATGCGCACAGCATAGATACAACAGGTGTGCAACAGAAGGCGGCGTCCGCATCCCGGAACGGCCGCCCCGGCGGCCGTCCCTCCGCCGCCGCTACGGGCTCAAGTCGACACGCGACGCCGCTTACGCGTCACAACCCGGGGCGAATACGTGCATAATTCCGCCCCCGCCTTCCTTCTGCGGAGTTGGTCCCGCAGCCGCAGCCGCAGCCGCAGCCGCAGCCGCAGCCGCGACCACCACCGCCACCGCCGCCGCCCCCAGCCACCAGACAACCCGTCAGCCGCCCAGCAACCGCACCGCCCCCGGCCGCCCCAGCCCCGAGCCCCCTCAGCCCTTGACCCCCGACGCCGTGTCCAGCGTCTCGTCGGGCGACCGTGGGCCGGACGCCCGCGTCATGGGCGTCCCGTCGTCCCCCTTCCCGCGTCCCCGGCGCCACCCGTTCCCCCGCCCCGCCCGCCGCAACCGCGAGACCAGCGGTTCCGTCCACCGTGCCGTCAGCGGGCCGAGGATCACCAGGATCAGCACGTACGCCGTGGCGATCGGGCCTATCCGGGGCTCGGTCGCCACCGCCAGGCCCGCGATCACGATCGAGAACTCGCCCCGCGCGACCAGCGCCCCACCCGCCCGCAGCCGGCCGCGCGGGCCGATGCCCGCACGCCGCGCCGCGTACCAGCCGGTGGCGATCTTCGTGAGCGCCGTCACGACGGCCAGCAGCAGGGCGGGCAGCAGGACGGGCGGGATCTCCGCCGGATCCGTCGACAGGCCGAAGAAGACGAAGAAGACCGCCGCGAAGAGGTCGCGCAGCGGCGTCAGCAGCTTGTGCGCACCCTCCGCCACCTCGCCCGACAGCGCGATGCCGACCAGGAACGCGCCCACCGCCGCCGACACCTGAAGCTGCTGCGCCAGACCAGCTACCAGCACCGTCAGCCCCAGGACCACCAGCAGCAGCATCTCCGGGTTGTCCGACGAGACCGCGCGGCTGATCAGACGCCCGTGCCGCAGTGCGACGTACAGGACGAGGCCGACCGTCCCCAGCGCGATCACCAGCGCCACACTGCCGCCCGCCAGGCCCACGCCTGCGAGCAGCGCCGTCAGCAGCGGCAGGTAGACCGCCATCGACAGGTCTTCCATCACCAGTACGCCGAGCACGACCGGCGTCTCGCGGTTGCCGAGCCGGCCCAGGTCGGTGAGCACCTTGGCGACGACCCCGGACGACGAGATCCATGTGACGCCGGCCAGCGCCACGGCGGCCACCGGCCCCCACCCCAGGAGGAGCGCGGCCACCGCGCCGGGCGTGGCGTTCAGGACGAAGTCGACCGCGCCGGAGGGGTATTGGGTCTTCAGGCTGGTGACGAGCTCGGACGCGCTGTACTCCAGGCCCAGAAGGAGCAGCAGCAGGATGACGCCGATGTCGGCGCCGACGGCCACGAAGTCCTCACTGGCGTCGAGCGGCACCAGTCCGCCCTGCCCGAACGCGAGACCCGCGAGGAGGTAGAGCGGTATGGGGGACAGGCCCACCCGCTCCGCCAGCCTGCCGACGAGGCCGAGCGCCAGGATGAGCGCGCCGAGTTCGATCAGGAGCGCGGTGGTGTTGTGCACGGCTCAGCCTCCCGCGACGATCTCGGCGAGCGCGTCGACGCCCTCGCGGGTGCCGACGACGACCAGCGTGTCCCCGATGGAGAGACGGAAGTCCGGTCCCGGCGACGGTGTCGCGGTGGTCCGCTGGAGTACGGCGACGATCGACGCCCCCGTACGGGTGCGCGCCCGGGTGTCGCCGAGGGGGCGGCCCGCGTACGGCGACTTGGCGGTCACCTGGATGTGCTCGGTGACGAGATCGATCCCGTCCGTGCGTACGGCGTCGGTGGGCGCCGCGTCGATCAGATGGGCCAGTGCGGTGGCCTCGTCGGGCGCCAGGGGTACGGAGAGCAGGCACGCGTCGGGGTCGTCGCGATCGTAGAAGCCGATGAAGCGCCGGCCGTCCTTGTGCACGACGACGGAGATGTGCTGGCCGCGTTCGGTCGTGAAGTCGTACTGCGTACCGACCCCCGGCAACGTCGTCCGGCGCGTGCCCATGGTCTGCCTCCCGGTCTGCCTCCCGGCCGCGGCACGCGGGGACCTCCGGGAACAGCGGCCGGGAATCACAGCAGCGCGCAACCGGCTACTTTGCCTTGTCATTACCCTACTCCGGGCCTCGCACCGGCTCCTGTCGAGCGTGTGCGCAGGTCAGCGAGTGGGTGGGGACGGGCCGGGGAGGCCGGCGGGTGCCGACCTCCCCGGCCCGGTCGCGGGGAGGGGGCGCGTCAGGGGCGGTGGGCGGTCGTTTCGTCCTGCGGCGCTGCGGGTCCGTCGAGGACGGCGGCGGAGTCGGCGGTGTGAGGGGTGGTGTGGGCCGGAGCGTGGGGTGAGGGCTCGGAATGTCGGGGGGTGTGCGCGGGCGGGTCGTGGGGTTCGGACGAGCGGGCCGCTTCCGCGCGGACCATGGCGCTCAGGGCGGCGTACGGGTCGATGGGCATGGTGAACGTCCTTACGGGTCGAGGGGTTCGGGCCGGAGCCGCGGCGTCGGCACGCCGGTGCCGGGCCGCGCCGGGCCCTCTCAGCAGCGCAGGACCACCCGCCGCCGCTCCCCGCTCGCCGCCGGAACCCCCGCCACCCGGCACGCGCGCCGGGTGTCCGGGCGCCGCCCCCGCCGGTACGACGCCACCGGCCCGGCGGCCAGCCCCCTGCCGCGGCTCCGCGCGCGCCCCCGCCGCGCCGCCCGGGCGCTCTCCCCCGCGCCCCGTACCTCGCTGTCACCGGCGTCCGACGGCTGCCCCTCGCCCCCGGAGCCGGGAGACGTCCCCGAACCGGCTGGAGCCGCCTCCCCCGTCAGCACGACCGCCGGGGGCCGGGCCTGCCCTCCCTCGCCCGCCATGACGGCGAGGACGGCGGCGAGTACCAGCAGCACCGTGAGCAAGCCGCTGCTGCGCACCGCGCGCGGGACGTGGCACATGGCAGGCATGTGCCTCTCGTCCCACCGGCGCGCCGGTTCTTAGCCGTACGGCGCCCAAGTCCGCCCCGTCGGGCTAGTGGCGCGCGCCCGTCGCCGGGGTTCTCAGCCCGGCAGCCGCATGGCGAACGCCACCACACTGCCGGGGGCCGCCCGCCCGTCCTGCGCGCCGCCCGTGATGACCAGCCGGTCCGTGATGAGCCGCGTCAGCCACAGGCCCCGCCCGCCGTGGCTGCCGGCCAGCCCCGGAGCCAGTTCCGGGATGACCGAGGAGGCGAAGCCCGGACCCGAGTCGCTGATCGTGCATTCGAGCGCGCCGGGCGACCGGCGCAGCACCAGCCGGCCGCGCCCGCCGCCGTGCTCGACGGCGTTCGTCGCCACCGCGTCCGCCGCCAGGACGAAGTCGCCGCGGCGCGGCTCGGCCAGTCCCGCCCACGCCGCCCACTGGTCGACCAGCACCCGCAGCCTCGGCAGGTCCTCCGGGCCGAAGTCGTACTCCAGCAGCCGCTCCTGCGGCCCGCCGTTGTTGAGGTGCACCCCTTCCGTCACCATTCCCGCACCGCCTCCGTCAGCGTGAGGCGCCTGACCCGCTCCGAGCCGAGCCTGCGCAGCAGCTCCGCCTGCGCCGCGCCGCAGCGCACCTCGACGCCGTCGTGGCCGGTCGCTCCCGCGATGTGGTCGACGAGGTCGAGGGCGCACCGTACGGCGAGGAAGTGCAGCGGCAGCAGGTCCACCAGCAGCCGGCCGGACCCGGCGGTCCGCTCCAGCGCCTCGCCCAGCGCTCGCAGGAACGCACCCCGGGTGGCGTGGTCCGCCTCGCCCGCGACCCTGACCGACTCGTGCGCGTGCACGACGCGCAGCTCCCCGAGCGAGCCGAGCAGGGAACGGGGGTGCGCGTCCGACATGGCGTCGAGCACGTCGTCGTCGAACGCGCGCCGGTCGTAGGAGCAGATCTCGTGGTACGGCCGTTTCTGGAAGAGGTGACCGGCGTGGGACTCGCGGTACATCATCGTCCCGACGTCGGCGTCGAGGTCCGCGACCCAGTGCATGTCGATGAACGCCCGCAGCCCCCGGTAGCCCTGCGCGACGGCGAGCGCGGTCTCCTCGCGGAGGCGTTCCCACTGCCGCTCCGGGGTGAACCCGCGATCCGGCCTGATCAGCGCCCGCATGCTGCTGTTCGTCAGCTGCCCCCGCCCGCGCGCCTCGGCGAGCAGCCGGCTGGTCGCGTCCAGCCGCGCGCGCACGGCGTCGGGGTCGAGCTGCGGCGCCGCGAAGACCATTACCTTCTCGCCGCGGGCCAGCCCGGTGCGGACGTACGTGACGAGGGCGTCCCAGTTGTCCTCGTCGTCCTCGTAGGAGAGGAACGCGTGGTCACCCGCCCGCATGGCCTGTACGGGCATCAGGCCCGGATGCGCGTCCGCCCGTTCATGCATCGCTGCTGGGGTCCTTCCTCTCTGTGCGCCCCACCATAGGGACACCGGGAGGAGTTGCGTAGCCGTACCGGGACTCCCGTGACGGCATTCGAACTGGCGGTCGTGGGCGGGTAACCCGAACGCATGACAAGGACGTGATCGCGACCTTAAAATCGGCGCACGGCATCGCGTGTCGGTCACCGTCCGGGTGAGGCATGGAGGTAGCCCGTGAGTTTGCCTTACGGAGGCATTCCACAGTGTCGGTACAGCTGAATCACACCATCGTCCACTCCCGCGACAAGCGGGAATCCGCCGAGTTCTTCACCCGCGTCATGGGCCTGGAGACGGGGGCCGAGTGGGGCCCGTTCGTCGCCGTGGAACTGAGCAACGGCGTCACCCTCGACTTCGCGACGATCCCCGCGGAGTCGATCACCCCTCAGCACTACGCCTTCCTCGTCACGGAGGCCGAGTTCGACGGGATCTTCCAGCGCGTCCGGGACGCCGGGATCACGTACTACGCCGACCCGCACGGCAAGCAGCCGGGGGAGATCAACCGCAACGACGGGGGCCGGGGGATGTACTTCATGGACCCGTCCGGCCACGCGCTGGAGGCGATCACCCGCCCGTACGGCAGCGGCGGGAACGCGTAGCGACGGCGTCGGAAGGGCCGGGAAGCGCTGCTTCCCGGCCCGTTCGCTCCGGCTTTCAACGGGCGTGTGTACGCTCCGCGTCCGCTCAATCCGCACGCAAGCGCGAGCCC
This sequence comes from Streptomyces sp. NPDC054887, assembly GCF_053610585.1. Taxonomy (NCBI): domain Bacteria; kingdom Bacillati; phylum Actinomycetota; class Actinomycetes; order Kitasatosporales; family Streptomycetaceae; genus Streptomyces; species Streptomyces sp. NPDC054887. The sequence continues at coordinate 24,212 of NZ_JBSGYQ010000079.1, forward strand.
TCATCACATAGGGCGAACGATGTAAAGGCCCGTCCGGGTGGGCGCGTATAAAGGTTGCCGGACGAACTCGGAGGAGCGACGAGTGGCCAGTGCGACAGATGCCGTCAGCACGCTGATGGTGAAGAAATTCGGAGTGGACCCGGCGGCCGTCCGTCCCGAGAACCCGCTCCACGCATTGCGCATGGATTCGCTCGCGCTGGAGGAATTCCGCATCCTCATCGAGGAGCAGCTGGAAATCGACCTGGAGGACGCGGCCCTGACCTCCCGCAACACCGTGGGCGAGCTCGTCGAGCTCGTGGAGGCCAAACTCGCCGGCCCCGGGACGCCGCGATGACCGGGCGGACCGTCCCGCCGTTCACGGCGGCCGTGACGGGACTCGGACTGGTCACGGCGGCCGGCGTGGGCGTCCCCGACACCTGGCGAAACGTCACGGAGGGCCGGGTCCGCCCCGCCTCCGTCGGCGCGCGCGAGGAACTGCGCGACCTCCCCTGCGACTTCATGTACGCCGTGCCCGCCGAGGACCTCGACACGGCGCAGGCGCTCGGCGTCGCGGCCCAGCGCCTGATGGACCGTTTCTCCCAGCTCGCCGTGCTCGCGGCCCGCGAGGCCGTGGCCGACGCCGGGCTCGACCCTGCCGTCTGGGACGGCGGCCGGGTCGCGGTCGTCATCGGCTCCGCCCACGGCGGCCTCCCCTTCTACGACGAGCAGCACACCGCGCTGACCGCCAAGGGCCCGCGCCGCGTCTCCCCGAAGCTCGCCCCGCTGACCGTGGTCAACGGCGCGGCCAGCAGTGTCTGCATGGACCTCGGCGCCCGCGGCCCGAGCCAGGCGGTCTCCACCGCCTGCTCGTCGGGCACGGTGGCGATCGGCACCGCGCACCAGATGCTGCGCACCGGCGCCTGCGACATCGTCGTCGCCGGCGGGGCCGAGTCCGTGTGCTCGCGGCTGCTGATCGCCAGCGCCTGCCAGATGCGCGCGGTGTCCACCCGCCGCGACGACCCCGCGGCGGCCTGCCGCCCGTTCGACGCCGACCGCGACGGCTTCGTCGTCGGCGAGGGTGCCGGGCTGCTCGTCATGGAACGCCCCGAGCACGCCAGGGCCCGCGGCGCCCGGATCAGGGCGCACGTCGCCGGCTACGGCGCGTCCAGCGACGCGTACTCGGCGGTCGCCCCCGACCCGGAGGGCAAGGGCATCGAGAGCGCGCTGCGCACCGCGCTCGGGGACGCGGGCATCGCCCCGTCGGAGGTCGGCCACGTCAACGCGCACGGCACGTCCACCGTGTTCAACGACCTCATCGAGGCGACGACGCTGCACCGGGTGCTGGGCGCCGGCCCGCTCGTCACCTCGACCAAGGCCATGACGGGCCACACCCTGGGCGCGGCCGGCGGCATCGAGACCGCGCTGACGGTGCTCGCCCTCGAACACCAGCTGGTCCCTCCCACGGCCAACCTGGACGCGCTCGACCCGCACATCCCGGTCGAGGTGGTCGCCAAGGCCGCCCGCCCCGCCGCGTTCGACTGCGCGGTCAAGACGTCGCTCGGCTTCGGCGGGCACAACGCCGCGCTCGTCCTCACCCGCGCCTGACGGGGCCCCGACGCCCTCCGCAGAGACCAGTCGAAGATCACGAGAGCACGGCGAGAAGGAGAAGGAGCATGCCCGAGGAAACCGTTCGCTCGCTGTCGGTGGACGGGCTGCGCTACTCCTACCGCGTACTGCACCGCACGGGCCCGGCCACCGGCGCGCCGGGACCGCTCGCCGGGGAGGTCACCGAACCGGTGGTCGTCCTCGGCGGCGCCCTCCAGGGGATGCTCGGCTGGCCGCAGATGGACGGACGCCTCGGGCCCGTCGCGAGCGTGGTGACCGCCGACCTGCCGGGCATGGGCACCGCCGCGCCGCTGCCGCCGGGGCCCAGCGCGGACCTCCTGTGCGCCGCGGTCACCCGGATCATCGACGACCTCGACGTACCGCGCGTCAATCTCTTCGGCTTCTCGTACGGCGCCGCGCTCGCCTTCCGCTGCGCCCAGCGCAACCCGGGCCGCGTCGCCCGGCTGATCCTCGGCGGTGTGCCCGCCCACATCTCCGACGCCCAGCGGGCGCATTGGCAGTGCGCCACCGACCGGCTCGCCGCAGGTGACCGGGACGGCTTCGCGACGCTGGTGACCGAGGCGCTGATGTGCCTCGACCCCGACCGGTACGTCGCCCGCAGGGACCTCGCGTACCGGTACGTGAAGCGCACCATGCTGCACGCCGTCGCCCACTCCCCGCACGCCGCGGACTCCGTGTACCGCTCCCTCGGCGACCGGCCGGACTTCTCGGGGGGCCTGTCGGGGGTACCGGCGCTCGTGTTCACCGGGGAGCACGACACGGTGACGTCGGCCGAGCGGCAGCGGGCCTTCGCCGCGACGATCCGGGGAAGCCGCTTCACGACGATCCGGGACGCCGACCACTGGGTCGTCCTCGAAAAGGCCGACGAGGTGGCCGACTTGGCGCTCCGCTTCTTCACCGACCGCCCGCTGGAGCCCGCCGGTTACCTGAGCGCGGTGCCGCAACAGGAGCGAGCGGCGGACCGCAGCCGGGCCTGAGCCTCGGGCCCGGCCGGCGCCCGGGGCGTCCCGCGGCCACTCGAACCGCCCGTGACCTGTGGGGATCTGGGCCGTTGGCAGGGCATGAAGAAACGAAGCGCAGTCGCCGCGGCCACTGCCGCGGCGTTCGCGGCCGGACTGGCGACGGCCCTGGCGGGGCCCGCCCCTTCGGCCCTGGCGGGGCCCGCCCCTTCGGCCCTGGCCGCCCCGCAGGACCGCTCCGACCGGCCCCCGGCCTCGCCGCTCCCGCTCGGCCTGCCCGACGTGAGCGAGGAGAGCTTCCAGGGACTCGACAAAGCACTCCAGTACTGACGCAGCGTGCGGGAAAAGTTGCGGAGGGTGGTCGCCGGTTGCACGGTGGCGTTGTCCCCTCTCCGACCCCTCACGTAAGGACACCCCCATGCGCATTCCCCGAACCGCCGGCCTCGTCGTCTCCTCCCTGGCGTGCGGCGCACTGGCGTTCGGCGCGGCGGGGGGCGCGATAGCGGCCCCGGTGTCGCCTCCGCCCGCCGCGGAGCGCCCCGCCGCCGCGGACCCGCTGCCCGGCGCCGACAAGCTCACTCCCCAGGTGAAGCTGCTGAACGACATCGCCGGTGTGCTGACGCCCGTCACCAAGCTGCTCGACGCGATCATCGCCGGCGGAGGCAAACTGTCGCCCGAGGAGATCGCCAAGCACACGAAGGCGATCGAAGAGGCCCTGGACAAGCTGCCCAAGGCCCCCGGCACCGCCCTCGAAGTCCCCGCCTCCCCGTCCCCCGAGCTGCCTTCCGTGGCGGCTCCCCGGGCCGCCGACGCGGGTCTCGAACTCAAGGCGAAGGCGGTCGTCGACCTGCGCGCCAAGGTCGACGTACTGCTCAAGGCCGCGGAGCAGGGTGACGCGGCCAAGGTGACGGAGGCGGTCGTGGCCACCATCACCGCGAGCCTCAACGTGGTCGTCAGCATCGTGGTGGGCGGCGGTCTCCCGGCCCCGAACCTCGAAGGTCTGCCCGCGCTGCCGAAGGTCCCCGGCGCCGCGGACGCCCCGAAGGTCCCCGGCGCGCCCGTCTGACGCCCGACACGCCGTGCCCGTTCCCGGTTTCCCCTGCTGGGGAGGCCGGGCATCGGCGTGCGGACGTCAATTCACGCCGCACCGGGCCGAAATGGCGGTTAGGGCGTTCGGGTGACGGTGGATAGATAGCTTCTTTTATGGAGTTTCCTCGGTGGAACCGGATCGTTACCGATGACGACGGCGACGCTACGGGCGTGAAGAAGACAGACTCGTGCAGCGCGAAGGACGTGGCTGTGTAGGGTGTCGCCGCCGGAAAGGTTCTTAAAGTGAAGTACATGAAGAGCGCCGCTTTCATCGCCGGCTCGCTCCTGGCCGTCGGTGTCGCCTCCCCGGCCATCGCCGACTCCGGTGCGAACGGTGACGTCAAGGGCAACCCGGGCGTCATCTCCGGCAACAACGTGCAGGTGCCGATCCACATTCCGGTGAACCTCTGCGGCAACACCGTGAACATCATCGCGCTCCTGAACCCGGCCTTCGGCAACGAGTGCATCAACAAGTAGTTCCCCGTCCGAACCGCTAGATGTTCGGTCACAGTTGGCCCCCCAGTGCACGCCATGCGCTCGGGGGCCCACTGAACCTCCCTCATCGCGTGTGAGCAATCGGCTCCCCCGCAGGTAGACAGACAGGGAACGGCAAAGTGCGACAGGTTTTGAGCAGAGGTGTGTTCGCCGCGGCGGCCGCCTCCGGGCTCCTCGCCATGTCCGGAGGCACCGCTCTGGCGGATTCCGGGGCCGAGGGGGATACCTCCAACTCGCCGGGCGCAGTGTCCGGCAACAACGTTCAGGCGCCTGTACACGTTCCGGTGAACGCGTGCGGCAACACCATCAACATCATCGCGCTTCTGAACCCGGCCTTCGGCAACGAGTGCGCCAACGGTGAGTCGAAGAAGCCGCACAAGCCCTCCAGGCCCGGCCACGGCGAGCCCGGTCACGGCGGCCCCGGTCACGGCGGCCCCCCTGGTGAGGGCCCCGGCCACGGGAACCCCCCTGGTGACGGCCACCCCGGCGGCGGCCACCCGGGCGGCGAGGGACCTGACGGCCATCACCCCGGTGGCGGTCACCCCGGCGGTCACCCGGGCAACGACCACCCCGGTCACCCGGGGAACGACCACCCCGGTCACCCCGGCAACGACCACCCCGGTCACCCCGGCGGCGACAACCCCGGCAACGACCACCCCGGTCACCCCGGCGGCGACAACCCCGGTGAGGGGCACCCCGGTGGCGGGAAGCCCGAGGGCAAGCCGCCCGTGGGCGAGCGGCCGCACGAGGAGCACCCCGGTGGCGAGCCGCCGCGTCACGAGCCGCCCCACCAGGAGCAGCCCGGTGACGAGCCGTGCGAGGAGGAGCCCCCGGCCGAGGAGCCCCCGGGTCACACGCCGCCCGGTACTCCGCCCGCCGAGAAGCCTCCGGTCGACAAGCCCCCGGTCGAGGAGCTGCCGGCCGAGGAGTCGCCGGCCGAGGAGCCGTCCGTCAACAAGCCGCCCATGGCCGAACCCCAGGCCCAGAAGCCGCCCACGCAGGTGCTTCCCGCCGCGCAGGAGGCTCCCAGCCTGGCCGCCACGGGTGCCGGTGAGCTCGGCGCCGCGGCGGCGCTCAGTGCCGCGCTGCTCGGCGGCGGTGTGCTGATGTTCCGCCGCAAGGCGTCCGCGCAGATCTGACACGGGATCCGGCGCACACGCCGTACGCACGAATGGAGCGGGTTCTCCGGAACCCGCTCCATTCGTGTGTCCGGGGGACATGCGGACGCTTTGCCGTGTCCGCATCCGGGTGAATCGGCAAGAACGGCGTACGATGTCAGTTTCTCACCGTGCGGGCCTTCGTTAGTCCTGGTGTAAGTGACATGGAACAGCAGCGTCGGAATGTCACGGGATTCGTAGTTCGCGGATTACGCCAGCACGAAGAGGGATCACTGGAATGAAGTACATGAAGGCCGCCTCGACCATTGCCGCTTCGATGATGGCCGCGGGAGCCGCCGCGGCAGCCGCGTCTCCGGCCGCCGCCATGCCCGCCGAGTACCAGGCGATGAGCCTGAACGGCGGCGTGCAGCAGCTGACCGACGCCCTGAACAAGCACCAGCCCGTGGACTCCACCGTCCAGCCCCTTCTGCACGCCGCGACCGACACCGCGCAGGCCGTCAACGAGGCCAGGAACGGCGACCCGTCCAAGCTCCTCGGCAACGCCCAGAAGACCGCCAAGACCGCCGGCCCCATGCTCGGCGGCATGCCGCTCCAGGGCTGAGCGGCCTCCGCGCCCTCGCGCGGCGTCGCCGGAAGGCCGGTGCGTACACCTGTGGGTGTGCGCACCGGCCTTCTCGTGTGTACGTCGTCTCGTGCGTACGCCTTCTCGTGTGTACGGGCGCACGGGGCCTGCGGGTGGTTCCGGGTCCCAACGTCCCGCGCCGGCGGCCGGGGCGGGCGCAGCAGTGCGCCCCCGACGGCGGTCGGGGGCGCACTGTGCGTCAGGGCCCGATCAGGCCGCGACCGGCGTCACTCGTTCGACGCGCCGTTGCCCGCGATGGCGTTGTCCAGCAGGTGCGACAGGGTCTCGTCGTCCTTGTTCTGGGTGGAGCTCTCGACGCACTGCTGGTCCTGCGGGTTGGACAGGATGTCCTGAACGCCGACGTTGATGAGGCCGACGACGTTCTGGATGTTCTTGATCGGGACGGTGATGCACGGCTTGTTGAGCGTGCCCTGGATGATGGACAGCTGCGGGCTCTGCTTGCCCTTCGTGATGGAGTTGCCGTACTTCTGCACCGCTCCGTTGCCGCTGGCGTTCGCGGTCGTCTGGTCGTCACCGGCGGCGATCGCCTGGCCGGCTCCGGCAGCGCCGAACCCGACTACAGAGGCAGCGACCGCGGCCGAGGCCATCATCTTCTTGAGCATTTGATTTCCTTGTTAGTCCGGTACTCAGGGTTCTGCGTCAGGCTCAACTTTCGGTCAGGGCTTTGGTTGCGCCGATTCACTCGAATGGTATTTGCGGGCCTTCTGGAGTATCCCTGCGCGGCCAAATGGGTGATGCAGGAGAACTAACCCATCGCTGTGGAGTTGGTCAGTGAGCCTCACCTCGGGGTACGACATGGAAAGAGGAAAACAGTGATCAAGAAGGTCATGGCTACCGCTGCCGTCGCCGTCTCCGTCATGGGCCTCGGTGCCGCGGCCGCCCCGCAGGCAATGGCGGCCGCTGACGACCAGGACACCCGCACGGCGAGTGGCAACGGGTCGAAGCAGATCTACGGCAACTCCGCCACGCACGGCGACATGAGCCCCCAGATGTCGCTCATCCAGGGCTCCTTCAACAAGCCGTGCGTCGCCGTCCCGATCAAGAACATCCAGAACGTCGTCGGCCTCATCAACGTCGGCGTCCAGGACATCCTGTCCAACCCGCAGAACCAGCAGTGCGTCGAGAACTCCACCCAGAACAAGGGTGACGAGACGCTGTCGCACGTCCTGGACAACCTGCTCGCCGCCAACGGCGCGGACAACAGCTGACGTTCGTCAGCCACGGCACGGACCACCGCGCTCCCTCCTGCGCGGTGGTCCGGGCCGGCACCCGACCGGGAA
>NZ_JBSGYQ010000080.1:0-31383 GCF_053610585.1 Streptomyces sp. NPDC054887
AGCGTTAGGGAAACGCCCGGTTACATTCCGAACCCGGAAGCTAAGCCTTTCAGCGCCGATGGTACTGCAGGGGGGACCCTGTGGGAGAGTAGGACACCGCCGAACAATCTTTCAGGACCCTTGGTCCAGCGTTCATGCTGGACCAGGGGTCCTTTTTGTTTTTCCGAAGCGCGTCGGATGGCCGACTGCGCGAGAATGACTGCGTTACCCCACGACAGGAGCCAACCGATGTCCACCAACTCTTCCGACGATCGTCCGGAGCGCGAGCCGCGTCGGCGAGACGGCGATGACAGGGGCGGATACCGCGGCGGTCGCGACGACCGCGCGCCGCGCCGGGACAACGATCGCGGTGGGTTCCGTCGTGACGACCGCCCCACCGGTGGGTTCCGCGGCGGTCGTGACGACCGTCCGAGCGGTCCGCGCCGCGACGACGACCGCGGCGGGCGTCCGGGCGGGGGTGGCGGTGGCTACCAGCGTCGTGACGACCGCCCCAGCAGTGGCCCGCGCCGCGACGACAACCGTGGTGGTGACAACCGCGGTGGCCGTCCGGCCGCCGGCGGCGGTTACCAGCGCCGTGACGACCGTCCCAGCAGTGGTCCGCGCCGTGACGACCGCCCGAGCGGTGGCGGCGGTTACCAGCGTCGTGACGACCGTCCCAGCGGTGGCGGCTTCCAGCGTCGTGACGACCGGCCGGCAGGCGGCGGCGGTGGGTTCCGCGGCGGTCGTGACGACCGCGGCCCGCGCCGTGACGACGACCGTGGTGGCTTCCAGCGCAGGGACGACCGTCCCAGCGGCGGCAGCGGCTACCAGCGTCGGGACGACCGGCCGAGCAGTGGTCCGCGCCGTGACGATCGTCCGAGCGGTGGCGGCGGTTACCAGCGTCGTGACGACCGTCCCAGCGGTGGCGGCTTCCAGCGTCGTGACGACCGTCCCAGCAGTGGTCCGCGTCGTGACGACGAGCGTGGTGGCGGCTTCCGCGGTGGGCGCGATGACCGCGCGCCCCGTCGCGACGACCGCCCGAGCGGTGGCGGCTTCCAGCGCAGGGACGACCGTCCCAGCGGTGGTGGCTACCAGCGTCGTGATGACCGTCCGAGTGGTGGCAGCAGTTACCAGCGTCGTGACGACCGTCCCAGCGGTGGCGGCGGTGGCTACCAGCGTCGTGACGAGCGCCCGAGTGGTGGCGGCGGTTACCAGCGTCGTGACGACCGGCCCAGTGGCGGTGCTGGATTCCAGCGTCGTGACGACCGTCCGAGTGGCGGCAGCAGCTACCAGCGTCGGGACGACCGTCCCAGCGGTGGCGGCGGTGGCGGCGGTGGCTACCAGCGTCGTGACGAGCGCCCGAGCGGTGGCAGCAGCTACCAGCGTCGTGATGACCGTCCCAGCAGCGGTGGCGGCGGTGGCTACCAGCGTCGTGACGACCGCCCGAGTGGTGGCAGCAGCTACCAGCGTCGGGACGACCGTCCCAGCAGTGGTGGCGGTGGCTATCAGCGTCGGGACGACGAGCGTGGTGGGTTCCCCCGTGACGACCGGTCCAGGTCGCCGCGTCGGGACGACGAGCGCGGATACCGCGGCGGTCGTGACGACCGTGGTCCTCGTCGTGACGACCGTGCGCCGCGCCGTGACGACCGTGACGGATACCGCGGGCAGCGTGACGACCGCGACCGCGAGCCCGTCAAGCGGCTCCCGATCCCCGAGGACGTCACGGGGCACGAGATCGACAAGGACGTGCGTCAGGAGCTCCAGAGCCTGCCGAAGACGCTGGCCGAGGACGTCGCCAAGAACCTCGTCATGGTCGCGAACCTCATCGACGAGGACCCCGAGGAGGCGTACGCCTACTCGCGCATCGCGCTGAGGCTCGCCTCGCGCGTGGCCGCCGTCCGCGAGGCCGCGGGCTTCGCGGCGTACGCGACGCAGCGGTACACGGAGGCGCTCGCGGAGTTCCGCGCCGCCCGCCGTATGACCGGGAGCGTCGAGCTGTGGCCCGTCATGGCGGACTGTGAGCGCGGGCTCGGGCGGCCGGAGCGGGCACTGGCGATGGCCGGTGAGCCCGAGGTGGCGAAGCTCGACAAGGCGGGACAGGTCGAGATGCGTATGGTCGCGGCCGGCGCACGGCGCGACATGGGGCAGATCGACGCCGCCATCGTGACGCTCCAGGGCCCCGAGCTGGCGTCGAACTCGGTGCAGTCGTGGACCGCGCGGCTGCGGTACGCGTACGCCGACGCGCTGCTGACCGCCGGGCGTGAGGCCGAGGCGCGGGAGTGGTTCGCCAAGGCGATCGAGGCCGACAAGGACGGTTCGACGGACGCTTCCGACCGGCTCGCCGAGCTCGACGGCGTCGACTTCGTCGACGCTCTCGACGAAGAGGGCGACGAGGTCCAGGAGCCCGAGGAGACCGTCGCGGCGGACGACGTCGAGGACGCCGCCGGCCCGAAGGTCGTCGAGGGCGACGAGGACTGACGTACGCGCTGAATGAGGGCGGCACCCCGGTGGGGTGCCGCCCTTTTTCCCGTTGCGGACCGGTCAGCTCAGGTCGAGGCTGCGCAGGACCAGGCCCGTCGCCGGCTTCGGGCCGAACGAGGTGGACTTGCGGGGCATGGTGACGCCCTGGCGGGCCAGGTCCCGGACGACTTCCTCGCGTACCGGATGCATCAGCACGGCGGTGGCGCCGTGGCGTTCCGCCTGCTCGACGGCGGCCTGTGCGCCGTGGATGTACGCGATGTGCTCGGGGGTGTCGGGGACGGACCACACGTGGTCGAGGAGGGCCGCGTGCAGGACCGTCGCGTCCAGGGTCCGCCACGCCTCGGGGCTGCCGGACGGGATCGTACGGCTGAGCAGCGCCTCGTCGGGGCGGTCGACGAGGTGGAAGGCCCCGTCCCCGGCCAGCAGGAACGCGTTGCCGGCGGTCGCCGCGTCGGCCAGGGCATCCAGGGCCCCGGCCAGCGGGCCCGGCACCTCGCGGACGCGGAAGGTGTTCGCGACCGCGGCCAGGGCGTCGGCGACCGGCAGGCGGTGCAGCAGCCGGTGGATGGCGCGGACCTGGAGCGGGTAGCGGGCCGTGTCGATGAGGAGGACGAGGCCCGAGTCCCAGGGGCTGCCGGCCGGGTGCTCCGACCGCAGGCGCAGGTACGTGGCCCAGCGGTGGTGACCGTCGGCGATCAGCGCCTGGTGGCCGGACAGGCCGGCCGTCGCTTCGGCCAGTTCGGCGGGGTCGGTGACGGACCACAGGCGGTGGCTGAAGCCGTCCTCGGTCGTGGTGGCCAGGATCGGCGGGCGCAGGGCGGCGCGTTCGACGACGGCGCCGACGCCGGTCTCTCCGCCGTCGCCCCGGTAGGTCAGCAGGAGCGGTTCGAGGTTCGTCGCGGTGGCCCGCATCAGGCCCGCCCGGTCGGCGACGACGTGCGGCATCACGTCCTCGTGAGGCAGGACGACGCCGTCGGCCGGCGGGCTGAGGGTGAGGGCGCCGATGATGCCGCGCTGGAGGAGGTCGCCCCTGCGCTGCTCGTACACGTACAGGGCCGGCTCCGGGTCCGGGGCGAGCACGCCCTCGGACAGCCAGCGGCGCAGGGTGTCGGCGGCCTGCTGGTTGCGGATGCCGGGGGTGGCGGCCTGCGGCAGGATCAGGCGGACGATGTTGTACGGGTCGGCCGATTCCAGGTGCAGCAGGCCGTCGGGCCGTACGACCACGTCGTACGGCGGGGACGTGACAGCGGCGAGGCTGCTCACTCGCTCGGGGACGTAACGCAGTCCACGGAACGGGGCCAGGCGCAGGCCGTGGTCCTCCTCGGGCCGACCAGGTGTACTCATTGATGCATCGTAAGTGGGGTCGCCCGATGCGCGATGATCGGGGGACGAGCGAGGATCTAGGAGCGATACGCAATGAGCCAGCAGACCAGGACCCGGCCCGGGGGGAGCGCGCGTGCGCTGAGGGAGGCGTACGACACGGCTCTGCTGGACCTCGACGGCGTGGTGTACGCGGGCGGAGCTGCCATCGCGCACGCCGTGGACGCGCTCGGGGTGGCCCGGGAGGGCGGGATGCACCTCGCGTACGTCACCAACAACGCCCTGCGGACGCCCGACGCGGTGGCGGAGCATCTGACCGAGCTCGGCGTGCCGGCGGAGGCCGCCGATGTGATCACGTCGGCGCAGGCGGTCGCCCGGCTGATCGCGGATCAGGTCCCGGAGGGGGCCCGGGTGCTGGTGGTCGGGGGCGAGGGCCTGCGGGTCGCGCTGCGCGAGCGCGGGCTGGTTCCCGTGGAGTCGGCCGACGACGATCCGGTGGCCGTGGTGCAGGGGTACGGCGGGCCCGACCTGGCGTGGGGCCGGTTCGCCGAGGCCGCGTACGCCGTCGCGCGGGGGCTGCCGTGGTTCGCGTCCAACACCGATCTGACGATTCCGAGCGCGCGCGGGATCGCGCCGGGCAACGGCGCGGCGGTGGAGGTCGTACGGATCGCCACCGGCGCCGAGCCGCAGGTGGCGGGCAAGCCGCTGCCGCCGATGCACCGCGAGACGATCCTGCGGACCGGCGCGGAGCGGCCGCTGGTGGTCGGGGACCGGCTGGACACGGACATCGAGGGTGCGAACGCCGGTGGCGTGGACTCGCTGCTCGTGCTGACCGGGGTGACGGACGCGGCTCAGCTGCTGGCGGCAGCGCCGAAGTACCGGCCGACGTATGTGGACGCGGATCTGCGGGGGTTGCTCACCGGGCAGCCGGAAGTGGCGGACGGGGACGGCGGGTTCGTGTGCGGCGGCTGGACCGGTGCGGTGCGGGACGGCGAGCTGGTGGCCGAGGGGGAGGGCGAGGCGCTGGACGGGCTGCGTGCGCTGTGCGCGGCGGCCTGGACGTACGCCGGGGACGGTCCGTGCGAACTGGACGCGGGGAAGGCGCTGGAGCGGGTGGGGTTCTAGTACACGGGGGCGCGGCTGGGCCCGCAGGCGGCGGACCGGGGGATTCCGCTGGGGTGCCGCGGCCGTTTGCCGGGATGCGAGGGTAGGCTAACCTAACTCCGTGTTGGTCGAGAGTTCCCCCAAGCAGAGCGCGGTGCCGGACCCCCGCGCCCCCGCGTCCCCCAGACGCAACGCCGTACGCGCCGCCGGTCTGTTCGCCGCCGTCGGCGTGCTGCTGCTGGTCGTCGTGGCGAGTATCGCGATCGGCGCCAAACCGCTGGCGCTCGGCGAGGTGTGGCACGGCCTGTTCCACGCCTCCGGGACCGGCAACGACGTGATCGTCCGGGACGTGCGGGTGCCCCGCACCATCCTGGGCGTGCTCGTCGGGGTGGCCCTCGGGCTCTCCGGCGCGGTCATGCAGGGCCTCACCCGCAACCCGCTCGCGGAGCCGGGGATCCTCGGCGTGAACGCGGGGGCGGCGGCCGCCGTCGTCTCCGCCATCAGCTTCTTCGGCATCACCTCGCTGACCGGGTACGTGTGGTTCGCGTTCGCCGGCGCCGGAGTCGTCTCCGTACTGGTCTACGTCCTCGGTGGCAGCCGGGGCGCGACCCCCGTACGGCTCGCGCTCGCCGGCACCGCCGCGACCGCCGCGCTCTACGGCTACGTCAACGCCGTACAGCTCATGGACTCCGCCGCGCTCGAACAGATCCGCTTCTGGACCGTCGGGTCGCTGGCCTCCGCCGACATGGAGATCATCGGCAAGGTCTGGCCGTTCGTCGCCGTCGGTGTCGTGCTCGCGCTGCTGATCGCGCGGCCGCTCAACGCCATGGAGATGGGTGACGACACGGCGAGGGCGCTGGGCGCGCACCTGACCCGTACGCGTGTGCTCGCGATGGTCGCGGTGACGCTGCTGTGCGGGGCGGCGACCGCCGCCTGCGGGCCGATCGTCTTCATCGGGCTGATGGTCCCGCACCTCGTGCGGACCCTCACGGGACCCGACATGCGCTGGATCCTGCCGTACGCCGCCGTGCTGTCCCCGGTCCTGCTGCTGGGCTCGGACGTCATCGGGCGGGTCGTGGCCCGGCCGTCGGAACTCCAGGTCGGCATCGTGACCGCGCTGGTCGGCGGGCCCGTGTTCATCCATCTCGTACGCCGCCGGAAGATGGCTCAACTGTGACTGTCACCTCTCCTTCGCGCTCGCGGAACTCGTCCCGGAGCGGGGCCTCCCGCGCGGTGCGCACCCGCGGCGGACTCTCCCTGCGGGTCGAGCCCAGGGCGCTGCTGGTCACGGGTCTGCTGCTGGCCGCGGCGCTCGGCATGGCCGTCGTCCTCATCGGCAGCGGCGACTTCCCGATGTCGCCGGGCGACGTGGTGCGCACGCTCCTCGGGAACGGCACCGCCGCACAGGAGTTCATCGTCACCGAGCTGCGCACGCCGCGGGCCGTCGTCGCGCTGCTCGTCGGTGCGGCGCTCGGGGCATCCGGGGCGGTCTTCCAGTCCATCTCCCGCAATCCGCTGGGAAGTCCGGACGTCATCGGTTTCGGGCAGGGCGCCACCGCCGGCGCGCTGACCGTGATCGTGCTGTTCAAGGGCGACGCGCTCGCGGTGACGGGCGGAGCGCTCGTCGGCTGTCTGCTGACGGGAGCGGCCGTCTACTTCCTGGCGTGGAAGCGGGGCGTGCACGGTTTCCGGCTGGTGCTCGTCGGCATCGGCGCGGCCGCCATGCTGACGGCCCTCAACCACTACCTGATCACCAAGGCCAGCATCTTCGACGCCACCCGCGCCACCGTGTGGATGACCGGTTCGCTCGAAGGGCGCGGCTGGGAGCAGGCGTGGCCGCTGCTCGGCGTGTGCGCCGTCCTCGTCCCGCTGGTGCTGGGGCACGGGCGGTCGCTGCGCATGATGGAGATGGGCGACGACGCGGCGTACGCCCTCGGGGTGAGCGTCGAACGGGCCCGCCTCGTGCTGATGCTGTCCGCCGTACTGCTCATCGCCGTCGCCACGGCCGCCGCGGGACCCATCGCCTTCGTGGCGCTGAGCGCGCCGCAGCTCGCCCGCAGGCTGACGCGGTCGCCGGGGGCCAACCTCGGCGCCTCCGTCTGCATGGGCGCCGCGCTGCTGGTGGTCGCCGACTGGATCGCCCAGCTCGGCCTCGGCGGCACGCAGTTGCCGGTGGGCGTCGTCACGGGCGTCCTCGGCGGCTGCTACCTGCTGTGGCTGCTGGTCACCGAACGCAAGGCGGGACGTATATGACGAACGAGAAGAACTCCAGGAGCATGCCAGTGCAGCGTCAGCGCCTCAGCGCGGAATCGGTGACCCTCTCCTACGACCAGCGGGTCATCGCCGAGGACCTGTCCGTCGAGATCCCCGACAACTCGTTCACAGTCATCGTCGGGCCCAACGCGTGCGGCAAGTCCACGCTGCTGCGGGCGCTCTCACGGATGCTCAAGCCGACGCGGGGCCGGGTGCTCCTCGACGGCGCCGCCATCGGGTCCATGCCCGCGAAGAAGGTCGCCAGGACGCTGGGGCTGCTGCCGCAGTCCTCCATCGCGCCCGACGGGATCACCGTCTCCGACCTCGTGGCGCGCGGCCGCTACCCGCACCAGGGGCTGCTGCGGCAGTGGTCGCCGGAGGACGAGCGGATCGTCGAGGAGTCGATGGAGTCGACGGGCGTCGGCGAGCTGGCCGACCGGTACGTCGACGAGCTGTCCGGCGGGCAGCGGCAGCGCGTGTGGATCGCGATGGCCCTCGCCCAGCAGACGCCCCTGCTGCTGCTCGACGAGCCGACGACGTTCCTCGACATCCAGCACCAGATCGACGTGCTCGACCTGTGCGCCGACCTGCACGAGACGCGGGGGCGCACCCTCGTCGCCGTACTGCACGACCTGAACCACGCGGCGCGTTACGCCACCCACCTCATCGCCATGCGGGACGGCGCGGTCGTGGCGCAGGGACCGCCGGCCGAGGTGGTCACCGCCGAGCTGGTGGAGCGGGTCTTCGGGCTGCGCTGCCAGGTCGTCGACGACCCGGAGACGGGTACCCCCCTGGTGGTCCCCGCGGCGCGGCAGGCGCGCGGCCGGGCGGTGGCCGCCCCGGCTACAGCAGCTTCCTGAGCCGGATCAGGTCGCGGAACCCGGCCTCCAGCCGCACCCGGCCCGAGGCCCAGGCCCTGGCGAAGTTCAGCTCGCCGCCGACCAGGGCGACCAGGTCGTCACCGGTCATGCCCAGACGGATCTCGGCGCGCTCGCGCGGGGGGCCGTCGTGGGTGTCCCGCACGTCGATGCGGCCGTCCGCGAGACGGCCGGTGAACGTGACGTCCAGATCCGTGATGTGACAGCTCAGGGAACGGTCGAGCGCGGCGGCACTGCGAACGCCGTCGTCGTCGGCCCGGGCCAGGTTGTCCGAAAGTGTGTCGAGTGCGCCGCGGCACTCCTCCGTCGTAGCCATCGGATCGACGGTACCCCAGGGCTTCGCGGTAGCGTCGGGGCATGAACCACGAGGTCGAGGGCGCCGAGTACGCCCCGAACGAGGCCGGGGAGGGCACAGGGGCCGCCGCCGTCGCGCCCCGCGACCCGGCCGCGCCGGCGCCTCTCGGGGTGGAGCGCACCCCCACCGGGCACGACGGCGTCGACGCGCTGCTGGAGCGGCTGGGCGACGCCGACCACCTCCCGGCGGCCGGGCACATCGAGGTGTACGAGGATGTACACCGGGGACTGCGTGAGGCGCTGAGCGCGCTGGACGCACGCCCGGGACCTCCGGCGCCCCCTTCCTCGTACGACAACAGGAGCTGAACCGATCGTGGCAGGAGTCGCGCGCCGCCGCCTCGACGCCGAGCTGGTCCGCCGGAAACTCGCCCGCTCCCGGGAGCACGCGAGCCAGCTGATCGCCGCGGGGCGGGTGAAGGTGGGCGGCGCCGTCGCGACCAAGGCCGCCACGCAGGTCGAGACGAGCGCCGCCGTCGTGGTGCTCAAGGACGAGAGCGACCCGGACTACGTCTCGCGGGGCGGCCACAAGCTGGCCGGCGCGCTGGAGGCGTTCGTACCGCTGGGGCTGGAGGTCCAGGGGCGCCGCGCGCTCGACGCCGGGGCCTCGACGGGCGGGTTCACCGATGTGCTGCTGCGTGCCGGGGCCCGGCAGGTCGTCGCCGTCGACGTCGGATACGGCCAGCTCGCCTGGTCGCTCCAGTCCGATGAACGCGTGAGCGTCAAGGACCGTACCAACGTGCGGGAAATGACACTCGACACGATTGACGGGGAGGCGGTCGACCTGATCGTCGGTGACCTGTCCTTCATCCCCCTGGGCCTCGTGCTGCCGGCGCTGGTGCGGTGCGCCGCGCCCGGCGCCGACCTCGTGATGATGGTGAAGCCGCAGTTCGAGGTGGGCAAGGACCGCCTGGGCAGCGGCGGCGTCGTACGCAGCCCAGAACTCCGGGCGGAGACCGTACGGGCCGTGGCCCGGCAGGCGTGGGAACTCGGCCTGGGCGTACGGGGCGTCACCGCCAGTCCGCTGCCGGGGCCCTCGGGGAACGTCGAGTACTTTCTGTGGCTCCGGGCCGGTGCTCCCGAGCTCGACCCGGCGGATGTTGACCGTGCAGTTGCGGAGGGGCCGAGTTGACAACGACGACAACGACGACGGACAGGTCTGCCGAGCCCCCCGGGGCGGCACGCACTGTCTTCCTGCTCGCACACACCGGACGCCCCGCGGCGATCCGCAGCGCCGAACTGGTCGTACTGGGCCTGCTGCGCAGCGGGATCGGTGTGCGCGTGCTGGCGGCGGAGGCGGCGGACCTGCCGCTGCCGCCGTCCGTGGAGACGGTGGCGGAAGCCTCGCCCGCCGTACTCGACGGCTGCGAACTGCTGATCGTCCTCGGGGGTGACGGGACGCTGCTGCGCGGCGCCGAGTTCGCGCGCGCCTCCGGGGTGCCGATGCTGGGCGTCAACCTCGGCCGCGTCGGCTTCCTGGCGGAGGCCGAGCGCGACGACCTCGACAAGGTCGTCGACCGCGTCGTCACGCGCGCGTACGAGGTCGAGGAGCGCATGACCCTCGACGTCCTGGTGCACAACAACGGGGACGTCGTGCACGAGGACTGGGCGCTCAACGAGGCCGCCGTGCAGAAGGTCTCGCCCGAGCGGATGCTCGAAGTCGTGCTGGAGATCGACGGCCGCCCGGTGACCGGCTTCGGCTGCGACGGGATCGTCTGCGCCACCCCCACCGGCTCCACGGCGTACGCCTTCTCGGCCGGCGGTCCCGTGGTCTGGCCCGAGGTGGAGGCGCTGCTCATGGTCCCGATCAGCGCGCACGCGCTGTTCGCGAAGCCGCTGGTGACGTCGCCGAACTCGGTGCTCGCCGTCGAGGTGCAGCCGCACACGCCGCACGGCGTGCTGTGGTGCGACGGCCGCCGGACCGTGGAACTGCCGTCCGGCGCGCGGGTGGTGGTGCGGCGGGGCGCCGTGCCCGTACGGCTGGCGCGGCTGCACCACGCCTCGTTCACCGACCGGCTCGTCGCCAAGTTCGCCCTGCCCGTTTCGGGGTGGCGGGGCGCGCCGCACTGACGGCGGCGTACCGGACGGCGCTTCGAAGGGTGATCGCGCGGGGGCGCCCCCGCGTCGCCCGGCGGCGCGGTGCCCGGTCCTCTTCCGGTCCCCGCGCCCGCCGCAACCGGTGAATTCCCGGCCGCCGGTCCCGGACAAGTGAATTCATCGTGAAGGGTGACGCGGGCGGGTCCGGTGGGCCGACGACCCGGGCTGGGGTGGGATTTTGCCCGCCCCGGCCCTTCGTACCGGCGGGGCGCGCGGGGGCGCGCGGAGAGTGTCGGTGCGGGGGCCGTCGCGACGGGGCCTCCGGACCTCGTAAGGTCGTGTCCGTGTTGGAGGAGATGCGGATACGGTCGCTGGGCGTCATTGATGACGCCGTCGTCGAGCTGTCACCGGGGTTCACCGCGGTGACGGGTGAGACCGGCGCGGGCAAGACCATGGTCGTCACCAGCCTCGGGCTGCTGCTCGGCGGGCGCGCCGACCCCGCCCTCGTCCGGATCGGGGCCAAGGCCGCGGTCGTCGAGGGGCGGATCACCGTGCCCGCCGGCGCGCCCGCCGCCGTACGGGCGCAGGAGGCGGGGGCGGAACTCGACGACGGGGCGCTGCTGGTCAGCAGGACCATCTCGGCCGAGGGCCGGTCACGGGCCCACGTGGGCGGCCGGTCGGTGCCGGTGGGGCTCCTCACGGAGCTCGCGGACGACCTCGTCGCCGTACACGGCCAGACCGACCAGCAGGGCCTGCTGCGGCCGGCACGGCAGCGGCAGGCGCTCGACCGGTATGCCGGAGACGCCGTCGCCGTTCCCCAGGAGAAGTACGCGGCCGCCTACCGGCGGCTGCGCGCCGTCGCGGTGGAGCTGGACGAGCTGACCACGCGGGCGCGGGAGCGCGCGCAGGAGGCGGACCTGCTGCGTTTCGGGCTCGACGAGATCGCGGCCGTCGAACCGCGGGCCGGCGAGGACGTCGAACTCGCCGCGGAGGCGGAGCGGCTGGGGCACGCCGAGGCGCTGGCGTCGGCGGCGGCGGTCGCGCACGCCGCGCTCGCCGGGAACCCGGAGGACCCGGAGAGCGTAGACGCGACCACGCTGGTCGCCGGGGCCCACCGGGCGCTCGACGCCGTGCGGTCGCACGACCCGGCGCTCGCCGCGCTCGCCGAGCGGATCGGTGAGATCGGGATCCTGCTGGGCGACGTGGCGGGGGAGCTGGCCGGGTACGCCGACAACCTCGACGCCGATCCGTTGCGGCTGTCCGCGGTGGAGGAGCGCAGGGCGGCGCTCACCCAGCTCACCCGCAAGTACGGCGAGGACGTCGGAGCGGTGCTCGCGTGGGCGCAGGACGGGGTCGCACGGCTGACCGAGCTGGAGGGCGACGACGACCGGATCGGCGAGCTGACGGCCGAGCGCGACGCGCTGCGGGAGGAACTCGCCGGGCTGGCGCAGGCACTCACCGACGCCCGTACCGAGGCGGCGGCGCGGTTCGCCGACGCGGTCACCGAGGAACTGGCCTCGCTCGCCATGCCGCACGCCCGCGTCACGATCGACGTACGGCAGACCGAGGACCCCGAGGGGATCGAGGTCGGCGGGCGCCTGGTGGCCTATGGGGCGTCCGGGGCCGACGAGGTGGAGCTGCTGCTCGCGCCGCACCCCGGCGCGCAGCCCCGGCCGATCGCCAAGGGCGCCTCCGGCGGTGAGCTCTCCCGGGTCATGCTCGCGGTGGAGGTGGTCTTCGCCGGGTCCGATCCGGTGCCGACGTACCTGTTCGACGAGGTCGACGCGGGCGTGGGCGGCAAGGCGGCCGTCGAGGTCGGCCGGCGGCTGGCGAAGCTCGCGAAGTCGGCGCAGGTCGTCGTGGTGACGCACCTGCCGCAGGTCGCGGCCTTCGCGGACCGGCAGTTGCTGGTGGAGAAGACCAACGACGGGTCGGTCACCAGGAGCGGAGTCACCGTCCTGGAGGGCGAGGACCGGGTCCGTGAGCTGTCGCGGATGCTGGCGGGCCAGGAGGACTCGCAGACCGCCCGGGCGCACGCCGAGGAGTTGCTGGCCGCCGCGCGCGGGGGTGCCTGACACCGCTCGGGTCGTTGTCCCGGTCGCCGGTCGCCGGTCGCCGGTCGCCGGTCGCCGGTCGCCGGTCGCCGGTCGGCGTGCCCGGTGTCACCCGCATGGGTGCGCCCGGGCTCGCCGGTCACCCGTGTGGGTGATGCCGGTCAGGTACGAGCTGGGACGGACCCCTTCGCGGTGCCGGAACGCGCGTGCGGGCTGGCATCCTGGGCGACGCACTACGTCCGTTCGACGCCGACTCAGGAGCTCCGCGACGTGAGCAGCACCCCGGTCCCGCCGTACGGTCGCACGCCGCTGAGCGTCGTGCACGTGCTCGGCGGCGGCAGCGCGGGCAGCGCCGCGCACGTCAGGACGCTGGCCGCCGGGCTCGTCGCGCGCGGCCTGCGGGTCGTCGTCTGCGCCCCTGCCGCAGTGGAGGACGCGTACGACTTCGGCGGCTGCGGGGCGGGTTTCGCCGCCGTGCCGCGCCGCAGTGATCCGGCCGCCGTGGCGGCGCTCCGCGCGGCCTGCGCCGGGGCCGACGTGGTGCACGCCCACGGGCTGCACGCCGCCGTGCGCAGTGCGCTCGCGCTGCGGGGGCGGCGGGTCCCGCTGGTCGTGACCTGGCACACCCGGGCGGACGACGCCGGTCCGCGCGGTCACCTCGTGCGGCTGCTGGAGCGCAGGGCCGCCCGGGCGGCCGCCGTGGTGCTGGGCACGTCGTCCGACCTCGTGGACCGGGCCCGCAGCCGCGGCGCGCGCGACGCGCGGCTGGCGCCCGTCAGTGTGCCCGCGCCGAGGCCGCCCGAGGATTCCGGCGAGAGCAAGGCGCGGGCGGACCTGGGAGCCGTCGAGCGGCCGCTGGTCATGGCGGTCGGCAGCCTGGTGCGCGGCCGGGGGTACGACGCCCTGCTGGACGCGGCGCGCACCTGGCGGGACATGGACCCCGCGCCGCTGCTGGTGGTGGCCGGCGAGGGCGGTGAGCGCGGCGCCCTCCAGCGGCGCATCGAGGCGGAGTCGCTGCCGGTGCGCCTCGTCGGGCGGCGGGACGACGTCGGGGAACTCCTCGCCGCCGCCGACGTCGCCGTGCTCGCCAGCCGGTGGGAGGGGCGGTCCGTCCTGGCACAGGAGGCGCTGCGGGCGGGCATCCCGCTGGTCGCCACGGCGGTGGGCGGAGTGCCGGAGCTCGTCGGAGACGCGGCCGAGCTGGTTCCGTACGGCGACAGCGGGGCGCTCGCGCGGGCCGTCGTACGGCTTCTGGACGATCCGGCGCGACGGCTGTCGCTCGCCGAGGCGGGCAGGGCGCAGGCGGCGACCTGGCCCACCGAGGACGAGACCGTGGCGCAGGTCCTGAGCGTGTACGACGAACTGACGGGCTGACTCCGCGCCGGACGGACCGGGCCCGGGCGTGCGGGGCTGCGGAGAGCTACTGCGGGACTTCGGCGGCCGACGGCAGCACCGGCCGCAGCGGTGCGGGCGGGTTCGGTCGGTGTGGGCTGCGGGGCTTCGACGGCCGGGGGCAGTGCTACGGGGCGAGCGTGCCGGGCCCGGCCCGGACGGCGAACTGGCGGGCCCGCTGCGGGGCTCGGGCGGCCGGCGGCAGGTTAGGGAGGCGTGCGGCCCGGCCCGGCTGGTGAGGCGGCGGGGTGGCGTGGCGGCGCATCTGCGGGCCGGGTCCTGTGGCGGGGCATCCGTGACCGGCGGCCGGTCCGCCGGGCTTCGGGCGGGCGGGGCTGCGGAGAGCTACTGCCGGGCCGGGCGGGCCGGCTACGTGGTGTGGCGGCGGGCGCGCAGGGCCAGGCTCAGGGCCAGGACCGTCTGCGGGTCGTCCAGGTCCGTGCCGAGGAGCTCGGAGATGCGGGCCAGGCGGTTGTAGAGGGTCTGGCGGTTCAGGTGCAGCTCACGGGCCGTCTCCGCCTTGCGGCCCGCGTGCGCCAGATACGTCTGGAGGGTGGGCAGCAGGGGCGGGCGGGACGTGCGGTCGTGGTCCCGCAGGGGCCCGATCGCCCGGTCGACGAACGCCGCCAGGTCCGGGTGCTCCCGCAGACGCCACAGCAGCAGGTCGATGTCCAGGCGCCGGGCGTCGTACCAGGGGCGGTCGGAAAGACCCTGGGCGGCCGTCGCCGTCTCCGCCGCGTGGCGCAGGCCCGCCGACGCCGCCGTCCAGCCGCCCGCCACGCCGACGACCACGACGGGAGGATGCGCGCCCGCGCGTTCCAGGCCGGCGCGCTCCACCCCGGCGCGCAGCGCCGCCGCCACCCGGTCGGCGACCGCCGTGCGTTCCGACTCGGAGCGCAGACCGAGCAGGAGGGGGACGCGGCCCTCCACGGGGCGTACGCCCAGCAGGACCGGCACGCCGACCGCCGACAGCTCCTCCAGGACGGCCCGTGCCAGCACCGCCCAGTTGCCGGCCGGGGCCAGCTCGGCCGCGAGCCGCATCACGACGGGCAGCAGCGGCCCCTCGCCCGGCTTGAAGCCGAGCACTCTGGCCTGGGCGGGCGCGTCCTCGGCGGCGATGCGGCCCTCCGCGAGGTCCGTGAGGAAGTCGCCGCGCCCCCGCGCGGCCAGCTCCTCCTCCTGCCGCGCCTGCATCAGCACGACGGCGAGGATCCCGGCCGCCCGCTCCGCCGCGATCCGGTGCACGGGCAGCAGGGGCGAGGAGACCGCGAGGAGCGCGATCCTGGCCCTGACCGCCCCCGCGCCGTGGCCGCCGCCCGGCACGTCCACCAGCACGCCGTTCGCCGGCGGCCCCGACTCGCGCGCCTCCCGCTGACCGCGCAGGCCCTCCCACACCTGGAGGGGGTCGGCGCACGCGTCGCCCGGCTCGGGCCCGGCCGCGTAGAGGAGCTGTCCGTCCGCCGTCTCCAGGAAGACCGGGTTGGCGGTGAAGTCCGCCAGGATGCCGAGGACCTGAGGGATCCCGCCGCCGCCGAGGAGCGCCTCCGTGCAGCGCCGGTGGACCTCCTCGGCGCGCCGCAGAAGCGTGTAGTGGCCGTTGACGATCTCGGTGTGGACCTCCTCGGTCACCGAGACGAACGGCACCTCCCGGTGCAGCTGGACCAGCGGCAGCCCGGCCGTCCGCGCGGTCTCCACGATCGTGGCGGGCAGCCGGCTGAAGCGCGGGCCCAGCTCGACGACGAGCGCGGCGATGCCCCGGTCCGCGAGACGGCGTACGAACGCGCGCTGCTCGGCGGGGCGCGTACCGAGGCCGAGGCCGGTCGTGAGCAGCAGCTCGCCGCCCTTGAGCAGCGAGGCGATGTTCGGCACCTCGCCGGCGTGCACCCAGCGCACGGTGCGGTTCAGCCGGTCGGCGCCGGCGACGACCTCGGGCAGTCCGCCGCGCAGCCCCGGCAGCTCCAGCGCCCGCTGCACGGTGATGCCGCCTTGCGTGTCCACTGCGATGTACCTCGTGACGTGTTTCCGCCGTGCCCAAGGAAGGCACCGCATTCGGTGGACGCTACCCGCGTGTCCGTTCCAGGAACATCACCCTGCGGTTACGGGACAGGTCCGGCGGCCCGGCGGCCCGACAACTCGTCGCCCCCGCACCGCATTTGCGCTACCCCGTGTCGATTGTGGTCTGCGTCACCCGGCCCAAGACTGTCGCCCCCCGTACAAGAGAGAGGGCGCGGCATGTCTGACAAACCCGCACGTGAGGTGCAGCGGCTCAAGGCGAACTCCGTCGGACTGGTCGGTGTGGTGTTCATGGCGGTCGCCACCGCGGCGCCGATCACCGCGATGACCGGAAATCTCCCTATCGCCGTGGGCTTCGGCAATGGAACGGGCGCCCCCGCCGGCTACCTCTTCGCGACCCTCGTCCTGACCGTGTTCTCGGTCGGGTACGTCGCCATGGCGAAGCGCATCACCGCGGCGGGCGCCTTCTACGGATACATCTCGCACGGCCTGGGCCGCATCGCCGGCATGGCGTCCGGGATGCTCGCCGTCCTCGCGTACATCGTCTTCGAGGCGTCGATCGTCGGCATCTTCGCCTACTTCGGCCAGACGACGGTCGCCGACCAGCTCGGCGTCGACATCCCCTGGATCGTGTACGCCGTCGGCATGCTCGCCGTGACGGGCGTCCTCGCGTACTTCGACATCAACATCACCGCCAAGGCCCTCGGCGTCATGCTCGTCGCCGAGATCGCCGTCCTCTTCGCCGTCGCCACCGCGGTCCTGCTCGCCGGGGGCGGCCCCGACGGCATCCCGCTCGAACCCGTCAACCCGGTCAACGCCTTCACCGGCACCTCCGCCGGACTCGGTCTCTTCTTCGCCTTCTGGTCGTGGGTCGGCTTCGAGTCGACCGCGATGTACGGCGAGGAGTCCCGCGACCCGAAGCGCGTCATCCCGCGCGCGACCCTCATCTCGGTGGTCGGAGTGGGGCTGTTCTACATCTACGTCTCCTGGATGACGATCGCGGGCAACGGCCTCGACGGCTCGGTCAAGGTCTCCTCCTCCGCGTCGCCGCTCGATCTCTTCTTCGACCCGACGGAGACGTTCATCGGCGCGTGGGCCGTGGACGCGTTCCAGTGGCTGCTGCTCACCGGTTCGTTCGCCTGCGGCATGGCCTTCCACCAGTGCGCGTCGCGCTATCTGTACGCGATCGGCCGCGAGGGCTTCCTGCACCCGGCCCTCGGCCGCACACACCGCGCGCACGGGTCGCCGTACATCGCGTCGTACGTCCAGACCGGCATCGCCACCGCGCTCGTCGCCGCCTTCTGGCTGGCCGGCGAGGACCCGTACATCCACCTCTACACACTCCTGGCGATCCTCGGCACGATGGCGATCCTCATCGTCCAGACGCTCTGTTCCTTCGCGGTGATCGGCTACTTCCGCAAGAACCACCCGGAGGACCGGCACTGGTTCAGGACGTTCACCGCTCCGCTCCTCGGCGGCGTCGGCATGATCGCCGTCGTCGTCCTGCTCGTGATCAACATGGAGACCGCGGCCGGACTCGCCGCCGACTCCCTCTTCTTCGAGCTGATCCCCTGGATCGTCGGCCTGGTGTTCTTCGGCGGTCTCGGACTCGGCTTCTACCTCAAGGCGAAGCAGCCCGACCGCTACGAGATCATCGGCCGCATCGTCCTCGAGGACGCGGCCGAGCGCACCGACGACAGCCCGACCAGTCAGCCAGCCGCGACCGTCTGAGGAGCCCTCCATGTCCCGTTCGCACATGATGCACGCCCTGCGACAGCTCGCCGCGGAGCACGCCGCCGCCCGCAGGCTGGGCATGCCCGCCGCCGAGGTCCGCGGCTCCAGCCGCCGCGAACTGCTCGGCCGCGCCGCCGCCCTCGGCCTCGGCACCGCTCTGGCCGGTCCCGCCCTCACCGCACAGGCCGCGCCCGTGCGGGCGGCGGTCCAGGGCGCGGCGGCGCCCAGAATCGCCGTGGTCGGCGCGGGCATAGCCGGCCTGACCGCCGCGCTCACCCTCAAGGACGCCGGCCTGGGCTGCACGCTCTACGAGGCCGACCCGTCCCGGGTCGGCGGCCGCATGTGGACCCAGCGGAGCCACTGGGCCCACGGGCAGATCTCCGAGATCGGCGGCGAGCTGATCGACACCAGCCACAAGAAGATCCTCGAACTCTGCCGCCGTTTCGGGCTGCCGACGGAGGACTTCCTGGGCGGCGGTCCCGCGGGCGCCGAAGAGGTCCTCTGGTTCAACGGGGCCTACTACCCGCGCGAGCAGGCCGACGAGGACTTCAAGGACGTCTTCCAGGCCCTCCACCGGGACCTCCAGGAAGCCGGCGAGGTGAAGTGGAACCAGAGCACGCCGGCCGGCACCGCCCTGGACAACATGTCGATCCGCGCGTGGATCGACTCCCGCGTGCCCGGCGGACACACCTCGTCGCTCGGCGCCTTCATCGACGTCGCCTACAACGTCGAGTACGGCGTCGAGACGACCGAGCAGTCCGCCCTCGCCCTGGTCCTGCTGATGGGCTACCAGCCGAACCCCGGGCACTTCAACGTCTGGGGCCTGTCCAACGAGCGGTACCACGTCGTCGGCGGCAACGACCAGCTCCCGCGCGCCATCGCCGCGTCACTGCCCGCGGGCACGATCCAGATGGGCAGGCGGCTCACCGCGGTAAGGGCCAACGCCAATGGCACCCAGACCCTTACCTTCACCGACGCCGGAACGGTCACGACCGTCACGGCGGACCAGACCATCCTGTGCGTGCCGCTGCCCGTCCTCCAGCGCCTCGACCTGTCGGCCGCCGGGCTCGACCCCCTCATGACGAACCTGCTGCGCGACGCCCGCATGGGCGACTGCACCAAGCTCAACATGCAGTTCTCCGCGCGCCCCTGGCGCGGCGAGGGCCCCTGGCCCGGGGTGTCGGCGGGCGACTGCTTCACCGACAGCGACGTACAGCAGACCTGGGACACCACCAAGGTGCAGCCCGGGAGCGGCGGCATCCTCATCCAGTACGGCAGCGGCAGGCTCGCCAGGTCGCTGACGCCGGCCACGCCCTTCGCCACCGAGGCGGACCCCTACGTACGGGACCTGGCCGCGCGCCGTTCCCGGGAAGTCGACGCGTTCTTCCCGGGAACGTCGAGAACGTGGACGGGGAAGGCGCAGCTGTCCGCCTGGCACCGCAACCCGTACGCCCTGGGCGCGTACTCCTACTGGCCCGTCGGCTACCTGCACCGGTACGCCGGCTACGAGGGCACCGCGCAGGGGAACCTCCACATCGGCGGCGAGCACTGCAGCTACGACTTCCAGGGCTTCATGGAGGGCGGCGCGACCGAAGGGGAACGCGCCGCCCGCCAGGTGATCGGCAAGCTGCTCTAGTCAGCCGCCGTACGCACCGCTCGCCGTCAGCCGCAGTGCCGTGTCGATCAGCGGCACGTGGCTGAAGGCCTGCGGGAAGTTCCCGACCTGGCGC
This sequence comes from Streptomyces sp. NPDC054887, assembly GCF_053610585.1. NCBI lineage: Bacteria > Bacillati > Actinomycetota > Actinomycetes > Kitasatosporales > Streptomycetaceae > Streptomyces > Streptomyces sp. NPDC054887. The sequence continues at coordinate 19,327 of NZ_JBSGYQ010000080.1, forward strand.
TGCAACCGGGAGTCCCACTCCTCGGCGAGCAGCCCCAGGTCGTTCCGCAGCCCCAGCAGCTTCTCGAAGAGCTTGCGCGCCTCGTCGACCCTTCCGATCATCGCCAGGTCGTCGGCGAGCCAGAAGGAGCAGGCGAGGAACGCGCCCTCGTCGCCCTCCAGACCGTCCAGGCCGGCGTGGTCGCCCGCGGTCGGGTAGCGCAGGACGAAACCGTCCTCCGTGGACAGCTCGCGCTGGATCGCCTCGATCGTGCCGATGACCCGCTTGTCGTCGGGCGGCAGGAAGCCCACCTGCGGGATCAGCAGCAGGGAGGCGTCCAGCTCCTTGGACCCGTACGACTGCGTGAAGGTGTTGCGCTCGGGGTCGTAGCCCTTCTCGCACACCGTGCGGTGGATCTCGTCGCGCAGCTCGCGCCACTTCTCCACCGGGCCGTCCGCGTCGCCCATCTCGATCAGCTTGATCGTCCGGTCGACGGCGACCCACGCCATCACCTTGGAGTGCACGAAGTGGCGGCGCGGGCCGCGCACCTCCCAGATGCCCTCGTCGGGCTGGTCCCAGTGGTCCTCCAGGTAGCGGATCAGCTTGAGCTGGAGCAGCGAGGCGTAGTCGTTGCGCGTCAGGCCCGTCATGTGGGCCAGGTGCAGCGCCTCGGTGACCTCGCCGTACACGTCCAGCTGCAACTGGTGCGCGGCGCCGTTCCCGACCCGTACGGGGGTCGAGTTCTCGTAGCCGGGCAGCCAGTCGAGCTCCGCCTCGCCGAGCTCGCGCTCGCCCGCGATGCCGTACATGATCTGGAGGTTCTCCGGGTCGCCCGCGACCGCCCGCAGCAGCCACTCGCGCCAGGCGCGCGCCTCCTCGCGGTAGCCCGTGCGCAGCAGCGACGACAGGGTGATCGCCGCGTCGCGCAGCCAGGTGTAGCGGTAGTCCCAGTTGCGCACGCCGCCGATCTCCTCCGGCAGCGACGTCGTCGGCGCGGCGACGATGCCGCCCGTCGGGGCGTACGTCAGCGCCTTCAGGGTGATCAGCGAGCGGATCACCGGCTCCCGGTAGGGCCCGTGGTACGTGCACTGTTCGACCCAGTCGCTCCAGAACTCCGCGGTCGCCTCCAGAGCGGCCTCGGGCTCCGGCAGCGGGGGCTCGGCCTTGTGCGAGGGCTGCCAGCTGATGGTGAAGGTGACCCGGTCACCGGGCGCGACGGTGAAGTCGGAGTACGTCGTCAGGTCCTTGCCGTACGTCTCGGTGTCGGCGTCCAGCCAGACCGAGTCGGGTCCGGCGACCGCGACCGTGCGCGTGTCGACCTTGTGGACCCAGGGCACCACGCGCCCGTAACTGAAACGCATCCGCAGCGCCGAGCGCATCCGCACCCGGCCGCTGACGCCCTCGACGATCCGGATCACCTGGGGCGCGCCGTCGCGCGGCGGCATGAAATCAGTCACCCTGACCGTGCCGCGGTCGGTGTCCCACTCGGATTCGAGGATGAGCGAGTCCCCGCGGTAACGGCGGCGGGCGGCGGCCGGCGGCCCCGCGTCGGCCGCGTGGGCGGGCCCGATCCGCCAGAAGCCGTGTTCCTCGGTGCCGAGCAGCCCGGCGAAAATGGCGTGTGAGTCGAAGCGGGGGAGGCACAGCCAGTCGATCGTGCCGTCCCGGCAGACCAGCGCCGCTGTCTGCATGTCTCCGATAAGTGCGTAGTCCTCGATGCGCCCGGCCACGTTGCAATCTCCAGTCGAACGGCCACGTTCGCCCCATTGGGGCACTTGCGGTCAGGGGATTTCCGACGAGCTCTTGGTCCCGGGAGCGGGCGGGGATGGTGCCTTCGCCGGCCGGCTCGCAGCGATGTATCCGAGCAGGATACGTCGCAGCCAAGTGCTCTGCGCGACGGTACCGGCAACACGAGTCTGCCGAACGGGTGAGCTACGAGTGAGTTGTGCGGGGGTCGGAGGTGCGGGTGGCGGAGGCTTCCCGTGCGGCGGACGACGCGGCGCGCGGCCGGAAGCGGCCTCGTCCCGTCGCTGATAGGCTGGTACCCCGTGGACCGGTGGCCAGTCTGTGACGATCAGGCGCCCCGAAACCGCAGCGACGGCACCACCCGGATTCCGGGCCGGCGGCCGGTACGCACCTCACTTCGCGACCACGGGAGCCCCCTCTTGGCGATGCCGCCCAAATCCATGACGACCAAGCACATCTTCGTCACCGGGGGTGTCGCCTCCTCCCTCGGTAAGGGCCTGACGGCCTCCAGCCTGGGTGCGCTGCTCAAGGCGCGGGGCCTGCGGGTCACGATGCAGAAGCTCGACCCGTACCTGAACGTCGACCCCGGCACGATGAACCCGTTCCAGCACGGCGAGGTGTTCGTCACCAACGACGGCGCCGAGACCGACCTGGACATCGGCCACTACGAGCGCTTCCTCGACGTCGACCTCGACGGCTCGGCCAACGTCACCACCGGCCAGGTCTACTCCCAGGTCATCGCCAAGGAGCGGCGCGGCGAGTACCTCGGCGACACCGTCCAGGTCATCCCGCACATCACCAACGAGATCAAGCACCGCATCCGGCGCATGGCGACCGACGACGTCGACGTCGTCATCACCGAGGTCGGCGGCACGGTCGGCGACATCGAGTCGCTGCCCTTCCTGGAGACCGTCCGCCAGGTCCGCCACGAGGTCGGCCGCGACAACGTCTTCGTCGTGCACATCTCGCTGCTCCCCTACATCGGCCCGTCCGGCGAGCTCAAGACCAAGCCGACGCAGCACTCGGTCGCCGCGCTGCGCAACATCGGCATCCAGCCCGACGCCATCGTGCTGCGCGCCGACCGCGAGGTCCCGCTGTCCATCAAGCGCAAGATCTCGCTGATGTGCGACGTCGACGAGGCCGCGGTGGTCGCCGCGATCGACGCCAAGTCGATCTACGACATCCCGAAGGTGCTGCACACCGAGGGCCTGGACGCGTACGTCGTGCGCAAGCTGGACCTGCCGTTCCGCGACGTGAACTGGACCCAGTGGGAGGACCTGCTGGACCGCGTCCACAACCCCGACCACGAGGTCACGGTCGCGCTCGTCGGCAAGTACATCGACCTGCCCGACGCCTACCTCTCGGTGACCGAGGCCATGCGCGCCGGCGGCTTCGCCAACAAGGCCCGCGTCAAGGTCAAGTGGGTCACCTCCGACGACTGCAAGACGCGGGCGGGCGCCCAGAAGCAGCTCGGCGACGTCGACGCGATCGTGATCCCCGGCGGTTTCGGCGAGCGCGGCGTCAACGGCAAGGTCGGCGCCATCCAGTACGCCCGTGAGAACAAGGTGCCGCTGCTCGGCCTGTGCCTGGGGCTCCAGTGCATCGTCGTCGAGGCCGCGCGCAACCTCGCGGGCATCGAGGACGCCAACTCGACCGAGTTCGACGCGGCGACGGCCCACCCGGTGATCTCCACCATGGAGGAGCAGCTCGCGTACGTCGAAGGGGCGGGCGACCTGGGCGGCACCATGCGCCTCGGCCTCTACCCGGCGAAGCTCGCCGAGGGCTCGATCGTCCGCGAGGTCTACGGCGACCAGCCGTACGTCGACGAGCGCCACCGCCACCGCTACGAGGTGAACAACGCCTACCGCGCGGAGCTGGAGAAGAAGACGGGCATCGTCTTCTCCGGCACGTCGCCCGACAACAAGCTCGTCGAGTACGTCGAGTACCCGCGCGAGGTGCACCCCTACCTGGTCGCCACCCAGGCGCACCCCGAGCTCCGCTCGCGCCCGACCCGCCCCCACCCGCTCTTCGCGGGCCTGGTGAAGGCGGCCGTCGAACGGCAGCAGGCGGCGCTCAGGACCGGCGCGGCCGCCGAGTAGTCGCAGGAGATACGGTTGCCGGGGTACGGGCCTTTTGGGCCGGTACCCCGGTTTTCTGCTTTCTGCTTTGGGAGGACGCTTTCATGGCCATCAAGGACACCCCCGAGGAGTGGCAGGTCACCGCGACCGCGGTTCCCTTCCAGGGCAACAAGACGAGTGTCCGCACCGACGACGTGGTCATGCCCGACGGCGGCGTGGTACGCCGCGACTACCAGGTGCACCCCGGTTCCGTGGCGGTCCTGGCCCTCGACGAGAACGACCGCGTCCTGGTCATCCGCCAGTACCGGCACCCCGTGCGCCACCGGCTCTGGGAGATCCCGGCCGGACTGCTCGACGTGCCCGGCGAGAACCCGCTGAGCGCCGCACAGCGCGAGCTGTACGAAGAGGCGCACGTCAAGGCCGAGGAGTGGCACGTGCTGACCGACGTCTACCCGACGCCGGGAGGGTGCGACGAGGCCGTACGGATCTTCTTCGCCCGCGATCTCTCGGACGTCGAGGGCGAGCGCTTCGAGGTCGAGGAGGAGGAGGCGGACATGGAGCTCGCCCGGGTGCCCCTCCAGGACCTCGTGCGGGGCGTGCTCGCCGGTGAACTGCACAACACCTGCCTGGCCGTCGGCGTACTCGCGCTGACCGCCGCGCTCGCGGGTGACGGCGTGGAGGCGCTGCGGCCCGCCGACGCGCCCTGGCCCGCGCGCCCGTTCGAGGCGTGAGAGCCACCCTTTGAGGGTGACGGTCATCTGAAAATCCGCTGATCCGATCGGGTGATCCGCCCGCCGCGCTCCGCACGGTTCGTAGCAGAGCGTGAACTACGCTCGAAGTTCCCGACCGCAGTCGCGGCGGGCTTTGTGCGCAGGCGGACGGGAGCGTGGCCCGTGACGGATCAGGCGGTGGACACCAGCGGCGTGGCGGCGGGTTCCCCGGCAGGGCGGACGACGGGCGAGTTCTTCGGCAGAGCGCGCGAGCTCAAGGAGCTGCGGGACGACATCGAACGGGCCGGGCTGGACACCCTCGCCGGCCGCAAGGCGCCGAGGGCCCGCGTCCTGCTGATCGCCGGCCGCCCCGGCTCCGGCCGCACCGCCCTCGCCACCGAACTCGCCGCGCGTCTCGCCGGCGACTACCCCGACGGCACGCTCCGCGCCCGGCTGACCGAACCCGGCGGCGAGCGCGTACCCACCGAACGCACCGCCCGGGCGCTGCTCGACGAGCTCGACGTCCCGGTGCCGCCGGGCGCCGGTGACGACGAGCTGTCCGAACTGGTCCGCGAGGCGCTCGCCGAACGCCGCTTCCTGCTGGTCCTCGACGACGCCGCCGACGCCGAGCAGGTCGACCCGCTGCTCCCCGACAACCCGGACTGCCTGGTGGTGGCCACCGCCCGGGGGCCGCTCACCGGCATCCCCGGTGTGCGGCCCTGCACCATCGGCGGCCTGGACACGGGCTCCGCCGTCGAACTGCTCGGCCGCTACACGGGCGCCGTGCGGATCACCGTCGATCCGACGGCCGCCGAATCGCTCGCCGAGGAGTGCGGGGGACAGCCCGCCGCGCTCACCCTGATCGGCGGCTGGCTCGCCGCCAGCCCCAAGGCGTCGGTCGCCGACGTGACCAAGCGGCTGCACGACATGCCCGTCGACCCCGGCCAGCCCACCGGGGGCCGGCCGCTCGCCCGCACGTTCCGGTTCGTGTACGAGTCGCTTCCGCAGCCCACGGCCAGGATGCTGCGGCTGCTCGCCCTCGCGCCGGCCGGCGTCGTGGACGCCCACATCGCTTCAGCCCTCGCGGGCTGCTCCGTCTCCGGGGCGCAGACGGCACTCGACGACTTCGCCGCGTTCGGCCTGCTGCGCCGCGTGGACGAGCGGCAGTACGAGGTGCCCGGCTGCCTCGCGCCCATGATGAGGGCGCTGATGGAGGACCGGGACCGGCCCGCCGAGGTGCAGCTGGCCCGGGCCAGGATGCTGGAGCGGACCGTGCGCCGGCTGCACTCGTGCCGGGCGATCACCGAGCCCGACGGCTCGCCGGCCCGCAAGAAGCTGGCGGGACTGCCGCGCGCGCTCCGCTTCCCGAACGCCCCGGCGGCCGCCGAATGGCTCCGGGTCCGGCAGCCGGCGCTGCTCGCCGCGGCCCGGACGGCGGTCGCGGACGGCGAGCTCGACACCCTGGCGAGGCGCCTGGTGGCCGCGCTGGTACGGGCGCTCGCGGCGCACCGGGGCACCGAGGCGGCGGCTCCCGAGCTGTACGGGCTGCACCGGCTCGTACTGGATGTGGCCGAGCGGTGCGGGCTGCACCGCGAGAAGGCCGCCGCGCTGCTGAATCTCGCCGACCTGGACGCGCGGACCGGGCGCACGCAGGAGGCGCTGACGCGCTACCGGGCCGCGCTGGACGCCGGCCGGGCGGCGGGCGACCCCTACGCGACGGGCCGGGCGATGGAATCCGTAGGCGGCACCCACCAGGAACTGGGGGACTGGCAGCGAGCCTCCGACTGGTACGGCCGCGCCCTGGAACAGCGCCTGACCCGGGGGGAACACGCGGACGCGGCCCGGCTGTACGGGCGCCTCGGAGCGGTGCACACCTACGCGGGCCGCTACGGCGAGGCGCTGCGCAACTGGCGGGCGTCGGCCGCCGGGCACCGCAGGGTCGGTGATCTGCCGGGCCACGCACGGGCGTTGAGCGAAGTGGCCCGGGTGCAGGAGTACGCGGGACGGCCCGAGGAATCGCTGCGCACCTGCCGCGAGGCCGTGGAGTGGGCGCGCCGCGCCGAGGACGTACGGCTGCAGGCGGCACTGGAGTTGCGGCTCGCGGACACGCTCGACCGGCTGGGCGACCCGGCGGCGGCCCGGCTGCACAGGAGCGCCGCGGAGACTCTGCTGGGAGAAGAGGGTTCTACCTACGAAATCCGCAGTGGTTCCGCTGGAGATTGATGCTTTGTAAGGCTAGACAGCGGGAAATCCTTCATTAGACTGGCTCTGCCGCGTCATGCTGCGGTGTTGCCCGGGTGTGCCGTGCGTACCTGGGTATGTATGGCAATGACCCATTTATTCCCCTGAGCCAAGGACCGTGATCGACGTGAAGGTCGGCATCCCCCGCGAGGTCAAGAACAACGAGTTCCGGGTGGCCATCACCCCCGCAGGCGTGCACGAGCTGGTGCGCCACGGCCACCAGGTCTTCGTCGAGCAGAACGCCGGCGTCGGATCCTCGATCACGGACGGTGAGTACGTCGCCGCCGGTGCGCAGATCCTGGCGACCGCCGATGAGGTCTGGGCCACCGCCGACCTGCTGCTGAAGGTCAAGGAGCCCATCGCGGAGGAGTACCACCGCCTCCGCAAGGACCAGACCCTCTTCACCTACCTCCACCTCGCCGCCTCCCGCGAGTGCACGGACGCCCTGCTGGCGTCGGGCACCACGGCGATCGCCTACGAGACGGTGGAGACCGCGAACCGCGCCCTGCCGCTGCTCGCCCCGATGTCCGAGGTCGCGGGCCGGCTGGCCCCGCAGGTCGGCGCGTACCACCTGATGCGCTCGGTCGGCGGCCGCGGTGTGCTCCCGGGCGGCGTCCCGGGCACGGCGGCCGGCGAGGCCGTCGTCATCGGCGGTGGCGTCTCCGGCTGGAACGCCACGCAGATCGCCGTCGGCATGGGCTTCCACGTGACCCTGCTCGACCGTGACATCAACAAGCTGCGCGAGGCCGACAAGGTCTTCGGCACCAAGGTCAAGACGATCGTCTCCAACGCCTTCGAGCTGGAGAAGGCCGTCGTCGAGGCCGACCTCGTCATCGGCGCGGTCCTGATCCCCGGCGCCAAGGCCCCGAAGCTCGTCACCAACGAGCTCGTCGCCAAGATGAAGCCCGGAAGTGTTCTTGTCGACATTGCGATCGACCAGGGCGGCTGCTTCGAGGACTCGCACGCGACGACGCACGCCGAGCCGACGTTCAACGTCCACGAGTCGGTCTTCTACTGCGTCGCCAACATGCCGGGCGCCGTTCCGAACACCTCGACGTACGCGCTGACGAACGCCACGCTGCCGTACATCGTCGAGCTCGCGAACCGCGGCTGGGTCGAGGCGCTGCGCCGCGACGCCGCCCTCGCCAAGGGCCTCAACACCCATGACGGCCAGGTCGTTTACCGCGAGGTCGCCGAGGCCCACGCGCTGCCGCACGTCGAGCTGGGTACCCTTCTCGGCTGACGCGTCAACGAAAGTCGTCAACCTCACGCAACCGGCCGGACCTTGCTCGACAAGGTCCGGCCGGTCGCGTTCACGGCCGCCGCGAAGGGCTCGCTCAACTCGCCGTGAACGTAACACTTTAACCGTTTCGCGACCCCGCGAAACGCGCGGTCGGTGCCTCTCTTTCGCACCCGCGCACCCTTGACACAGGGGTGTTCCGTTGCCGACACATCGGGCCGTGTCCGGCCGATTGTGTTGCTGCGGACCGGTGACACGCCATAGAGTCGCCAACCGTCGGCATGGTGCCACGCTGACCTATCGATAAGTTTCCTGGTCACTTCCAAGGAGGTAAGACGACTTGTGAATGAGTCGACATTTACTCCCGGGGGTGGTCAACCGGGAATGCCTGCACGGGGCCAGGGCCCATCGGGGCTCCAGGCTGTCGGCTCCGTCGCTGTCCGCACCTTCGCCACCCATCAGCACATGACGACAGCCCACCAGAGCATGGACGGCCTACACGTGAACGCCATGGCCGGCGACCAGAGTGGGGACAAGTCCACCACCCGTTTCGCCGACTTCGACGAGGTGCCCGAGGGGCACTTCTACGATCCCGATGCCGAGTACGAGCCCGACCCCGAGTACGCGGCCACCCTCGCCCCCGACGCTGCCCGCCAGCGCCGCGAGCGGATCGGCCCCACCGGACGGCCGCTGCCGTACTTCCCTATCCCGGGCCCGCTGACCGACCACGGCCCCGCGAAGATCATCGCCATGTGCAACCAGAAGGGCGGCGTCGGCAAGACGACGTCGACCATCAACCTGGGTGCCGCTCTCGCGGAGTACGGCCGACGGGTCCTGCTCGTCGACTTCGACCCGCAGGGAGCCCTGTCGGTCGGTCTCGGCGTGAACCCGATGGAACTCGACCTGACGGTCTACAACCTGCTCATGGAGCGGGGCATGTCGGCCGACGAGGTCCTGCTGAAGACCGCGGTCCCGAACATGGACCTGCTGCCGAGCAATATCGACTTGTCGGCCGCCGAGGTCCAGCTCGTCAGCGAGGTCGCGCGCGAGTCGACACTTCAGCGGGCGCTCAAGCCGCTGATGGCCGACTACGACTACATCGTGATCGACTGCCAGCCGTCGCTCGGCCTGCTCACCGTGAACGCGCTGACGGCCGCTCACAAGGTGATCGTGCCGCTGGAGTGCGAGTTCTTCGCGCTGCGCGGCGTGGCCCTGCTGACCGAGACGATCGAGAAGGTCCAGGAGCGGCTCAACCCCGACCTGGAGCTCGACGGCATCCTCGCCACGATGTACGACTCCCGCACGGTGCACAGCCGTGAGGTGCTCGCGAGGGTCGTCGAGGCCTTCGACGAGCACGTCTACCACACGGTGATCGGGCGTACCGTGCGCTTCCCGGAGACCACGGTCGCCGGTGAGCCGATCACGACGTACGCCTCCAACTCGGTCGGTGCGGCCGCCTATCGCCAGCTCGCCAGGGAGGTGCTCGCCCGGTGTCACGCCGAGTGAGTCTGCCGGGGGCCGACGAACTGTTCCGTACGACCGGGGGAATGGCGCTGCAGTCGTCGTCCCCGCGGCGCCCGCCCGTCAACGGTGAGGCACGTGTGCCGGGGCCGGCGGGGGAGAGCGACCCGGGCGCGGCGGCCGAGCCGTCCGAGGGCGCGCCGGGCGCGGGCCCCGACGGCCGTGGGGCGGCCGAGCACGCCGCCGCCGACGCGGAGGCCGGCGGGCATCGCAGCAGGGCCGCCGAGGGCGACCAGGCGGCCGCTGCCGCCGCCAGGGCCCGCCGGGCTCCCGAGGGGCAGCCGACGGCCCAGCAGGCCGCCCAGCAGCGTCCTGCGGCCCCCGCCGCGGTGGCCCAGCCGCGCCGCAGGGGCGGACGCGGCGCGAACCGCCGTCCCAGTGGCCGCGAGCGCCACGACGAGAAGATCACGGTCTACGTCTCGGCCGAGGAACTCATGGACCTGGAGCACGCGCGGCTGGTGCTGCGCGGAGAGCACGGGCTCGCCGTCGACCGGGGACGCATCGTGCGGGAGGCCGTCGCCGTGGTGCTCGCCGACCTGGAGTCGCGCGGCGACGCGAGCATTCTCGTCCGGCGCCTGCGCGGGCGCTGACCGGACCGGGGGTAGCCTGCGCTGCTGCCCCTGCCTCGTTTTCCCCGCACCCTGGACCACCGCCATGCCGCGCCCCGACGACTCCGCCCCCGCACCCCGCCGCCGCCTCGGCCGCGGGCCGGGGGCGCCGCGGCCGGCCGGGACGGCGGGCCCGCCGGACGCCCCCGCACCGGAACCGCTGCCGGACGGCGCGCCCGGGGCCGGCGCCGGTGAGCGCCCCCCCGCAGCGCCTCCACCGCCGACGCCCGCGCCTCCGTCTCCCGCGCCTCCGTCTCCCGCGCCTCCGTCTCCCGCGCCTCCGTCTCCCGCACCCGTGGCGGCGCCGGAGGTCCGGAAGGACGACGTCCCGGCCGACGGGCGGTTCACCGTCCGGCTCGTGAACTTCGAAGGGCCGTTCGACCTGCTGCTCCAGCTCATCTCGAAGCACAAGCTCGACGTCACCGAGGTCGCCCTCTCGAAGGTCACCGACGAGTTCATGGCGCACATCCGCGCCATGGGGCCCGACTGGGACCTCGACCAGACGACCGAGTTCCTCGTGGTGGCCGCCACGCTTCTCGACCTGAAGGCCGCCCGCCTGCTGCCCGCCGCCGAGGTCGAGGACGAGGGCGACCTCGCGCTGCTGGAGGCGCGCGACCTGCTGTTCGCGCGGCTCCTCCAGTACCGCGCGTACAAGCGGATCGCCGACGTCTTCAGCGAGCGGCTGGACGCGGAGGCCCGGCGGTACCCGCGTACCGTCGGACTGGAGCCGCACCACGCGGCGCTGCTGCCCGAGGTCGTCATCAGCATCGGCCCGGACGGCTTCGCGAAGCTCGCGGTGAAGGCCATGCAGCCCCGGGCCGAGCCGCAGGTGTACGTCGACCACATCCACGCGCCCCTCGTGTCCGTGCGGGAGCAGGCCGAGGTGGTCGTCGCGCGGCTGCGGGACCTGGGGGAGGCGACGTTCCAGGTGCTGACCGAGGACGTCTCGGACACCCTGACCGTCGTGGCGCGCTTCCTCGCGCTGCTGGAGCTCTACCGGGAGAAGGCCGTCGTCCTGGACCAGGAGGAGGCCCTCGGGGAGCTCGTGGTGCGATGGACCGGCGGAGAGACGGGCCGGCCCGTCGTCACGGACGAATTCGATCAAGTGGTGGAGGACACATCGTGAGCGAGCCCGTGGCGGTCGCGGAACTCGGCCTAAAGCCCGCCCTGGAGGCGGTCCTCATGGTGGTCGACGAGCCCGCCACCGAGGAACACCTGGCCAAGGTGCTCCAGCGGCCCCGCGGGGCCGTCGCGGACGCGTTGCGGGAGCTGGCCGACGAGTACGCCGTGCAGGGGCGCGGATTCGAGCTCAGGCTGGTCGCCGGGGGGTGGCGCTTCTACTCGCGGCCCGAGTACGCGGCCGCGGTCGAGAGCTTCGTACTGGACGGGCAGCAGGCGCGGCTCACGCAGGCCGCCCTGGAGACGCTGGCGGTCGTCGCGTACCGCCAGCCGGTGAGCCGTTCACGGGTGTCGGCCGTACGGGGCGTGAACTGCGACGGCGTGATGCGGACCCTCCTCCAGCGCGGTCTGGTCGGGGAGGCGGGCACGGAACCCGAAACAGGTGCGATCCTGTACAGGACGACGAACTACTTTCTGGAGCGGATGGGCCTGCGGGGCCTGGACGAGCTCCCGGAGCTCGCGCCATTCCTCCCGGAGGCGGACGCGATCGAGGCTGAGACGCTAGAGGGTGTGCCGTCGTTCGATGCGGACGCCCCGTACGCCTCGGACACACACGCAGACGACAAGACGGAATTTTGATGCGAAGCAGCAGCGGCAGGAACAGCGGAAGCGGCAACGACCGGAACCAGCGGGGCGCGGGCAAGGGGCGCGACGACAGGCAGAAGCGCTCGGACCGCCCCGACCGCCCGGACCGTCCCCGTCCCGAGGAGCGCCGTTACGACGTCGGCCGTGACGCCCCCGGCGCCCGTGAGGGC
>NZ_JBSGYQ010000081.1:0-31306 GCF_053610585.1 Streptomyces sp. NPDC054887
GGCCGGGGGTCGTGCACCGGGCCCAACCGATCGCCCGGGCAGCCATTTCTGTGTCGCCGCATATTACGCAGAAATATCCAGGCGCCAGCAATAAGTAATAGTGACGACGGGAATGATCAGGCACTCAAACGGCACCCGGCGCAATGCAAGTATGGGAATGCGCACTATCTATCATCCGACTTATCCCCCGCTTACTAGGGCACTGCTGCACCGGATGAGGGAATATCAGTCACTGTTCACGAGACCATCCGATCCGTGCTTGCCAAAGTGCCGCCAACCAGGTGCTCTCACAAACCCGCTCCCGGTGGGCGTGGCGAATTGACGTCCTCCCCGCCCTGAAGGACGGGGATTCCTAGCTCACTTTGCCTGACTCCTAGCAGGTGACAGGGCTTACAAGATCAGCACTAGCCGGGTTGAGACCAGCCCGGACGAGCATCACGCGGGCGGAGTTCTTGTCCCTGGGGGACACGACTCCGCACGCGGTGCACGTATGCGTTCTCTCGGAAAGAGGCAGGCGGTGCCTGGCTCTCGCTCCGCAGGACGCGCAGTCCATGGTGGTGTGCGCGGGGTTGACCAGGTGCAGTTCACGGCCGTGTTTGCGGGCCATCTCCATCAGGGACGCCTTCGTGGCGCCGATCGCAGCGTCCGCAGCCTTCTTTGCCATGGTGGACTGGGCGAGGAACTTCGCCTTGAAGTCCTCGACCGCGAGGCGGTCGAAGTCCCGCACTACGCCTTTGGCCCACTTACGGCCGGTGTCCTGCCGCTGCCGGGCGATCTTCTTGTACATCTTCGCCGCCGCCCGACGGGCCTTGGTGTATCCAGCCGTCTCGGGCCGGCTCTTCGGCGTGCGGCGGCGGGCCATCATCCGCTGGCAGTGGGCGAGCTTGGCGGCAGCGGTCTCTCCGTACTCGGCGTGCGGAAGGTCGTGGGCGTCGCAGGTGGTGGTCGCGATCTCCTTCACGCCCCAGTCGATGCCGATCACCGCGCCCGTCTCGGGCAGTGTTTCGGTCACCGTGGGGATGACGAAGCTGGCGTACCAGTGGCCGAGGCTGTCGCGGTAGACGCGCACGCTGGACGGGGGCTTGGGCAGCTCACGCGACCACACCACCGTCACGACGATGCCACCGGCCAGATGCAGACGACCGTCCCTGATCCGAAATCCGCGCTGTGTGTAGTTCAGCGACAGTGCGGATTCCCGCTTCCGCTTGCTCCGGGGCATCCCCGCCCGCTGCCGCATCGGCAGCTTCGCCCTGATGTCCTTGAGCGCCTTGGCACGCGACTTCGCGAAGTCCCGGACGGTCTGCTGCTGCACCACGCTGGAGCCCTCACGCAACCACACCATCACCACGTCGCGACCTCATCTGTCTGGCCCGCCGCGTCTACGTCCTCTTCTCCATGCTCCGCGATTGACGAAAACCATAGGGGCGCGTTACGGAATGCGAGCCAGGGCGTCGGCCGTGGATGTCCGGCGGCTGCTGTTGCGGGTCCGGCCTTGGGTTCCCTCCACCACGCACTCGGCGGCACTCCTGGCTGTGGGCCGCTGCCCGAGTCCCAGCCGGTCGTCACTGGTCGCCGGAGCGGCGAGGTGCTGTCATGGGTAGGGGAGACTGCACGGACGAGCCGGCAGGGCCGAGGCCGGCGCCGCGGGCGTCGGCCCGGGCGGCTCGACCGCGGCCGCCCGTCACAGAGCGGAGGAGGCCAGTGCCATGCTGCATCGCCGCACCGTGGGTGAGGTGATGACCGAGGAAGTCGTCACCCTCCGCCCCGACACACCATTTCAGGAGGTCGCCGCCCTGCTGGACGCGAACGACATCGCATCGGCCCCGGTCGTTGACGCCGACGGCGCGCTTGTCGGCGTCGTGTCCGCGTCCGACGTGTTGCGGCACGAGACCGGCATGCCCGCCCCGCAGGGGACGGACGGGAACGACGAGCGCGCGTGGGGAAAGGTCCGGGCCCGGACCGCGGACGCGCTCATGAGCAGCCCCGCCTTCACCGCCCATACCGGCTGGACGATCCCCCAGGCCGCACGAGAACTCCGCAGGCGGCACGTCAAGCAGCTGCCTGTGGTCGACGATGACGGGCTCCTCACCGGCATCGTCAGCCGCAGCGACCTGCTCGACGCATTCATCCGCTCCGACGACGAGATCCGCCGCGAGGTCGAGCAAGACGTCCTGGGGCGCATGCTTGGCCTGGACGAAGGCACTGTCGCAGTTGAGGTCCTGGACGGTGCCGTGGCCCTGCGGGGTCACGTCCCGGAACCGCGACTCGTCCCGGTGATCGTGGGCCTCTGCCAAGGCATTGACGGTGTCGTCACCGTAGAGCCCCACCTCACAGGGCAAAACGGCTAGTGTCCTGTGTCTGAGTACGCCGAGGTCGGCCGGCACTTCGCGGTCGAGCTTGTTCGGGAGCTTCTTGAACCGCACCGCACGACGCCTGCGATGAAGCCAGCCGATCACTTTCCCCGTGATGATGTCCAGGGCCGCGGAAGTTTGGTGGTGCCCGAGCGGACGTAGTCATGACTGCGGCGCTCGGGGCACGCCCGGCATCAGCGGCAGCACCGGCTGAGATCGGTCCAGCGCCTGGATCTGCGGCTTCTCGTCCACACACAGCACCAACGCCCGTTCAGGCGGATCGAGATAGAGCCCGACGACGTCACGGACCTCGTCCACGAGCAGCGGCTCCTTGAACAGCTTGAAGGTCTTCGCCCGGTGATCTTCCACGGAACCAGGGCGCGGATCATCACACAGACCATCCAGACGGCGCTCCAGGAAGCGCCGACGGGTGACGGGGGTGGTGTCGCCGCGGCCGAGCTTGGGGATTCCCCATCTCTGCGGCAACGTGCGCAATCGGACGAGTCTTGCAACGCAAGATCATTCGGCGGCGGCCCTGCACGGACAACGGTGCGACCGCGTGGGTCATGGTGTCGTCGATGCCGTACGGGACGCATGGTGTCGTGCGCCGGTGACGATGAGCGAGACGTTCTGTCCGCCGAAGCCGAAGGAATTGCTGAGCACGGCCTCCTGGGGGACGTCTCGTCGCTCTGTGACGACATCGAGATCGATGTCGGGACCGACGCCGGCCGCGGTGAGGTTGCGGGTCGGCGGGATGACACCGTGCTCCACACTGAGGACGGCGATGAGTGCTTCGATCGCACCAGCCGCGCCAAAGAGATGACCGAGCGCTGCCTTGGGGGCTGTCACGGTGGCGTGACCGAAGACGTCCCCGATCGCGTGGGCCTCGGCCACGTCGCCGACCGGAGTCCCGGTGGCATGGGCGTTGATGTGGCTGATTTGCCCGGGAGCCAAACCGGCTTGCGCGAGGGCCTTGCGCATAGCCGAGATCTGACCGGAGCCGTCGGCAGCGGGGGCCGTGATGTGGTGAGCGTCGGCGGCGATGCCGGCGCCAGCGAGCACCGCGTGGACGCGCGCGCCCCGGGCGCTGGCATGCTCGGCGCTTTCTAGCACCACGACAGCCGCGCCTTCACTGAGGACGAATCCGCTGCGGTCCGCGGCGAAGGGCCGGGACGCTGCGGCGGGTTCGGCGGTATGCCGCGACAGTGCTTGTGCCTGGGCGAAACCGGCAACGGTGATCGGTGTGATCGCTGCCTCGGTCCCGCCCGCGATCACTACGTCCGCCTCGCCGGAACGGATGAGCCTGGCCCCCAGGGCGATCGCTTCGGCTCCGGAAGAGCACGCCGAGACGGGCGTGTAGGCACCGGCCCGTGCACCGTATTCGATACTGATCAGTGCCGCCGCCGCATTGGGCATGAGCATCGGGACTGTACGGGGCGAGACGCGCCGCGTCCCGGCCGTCTCCAGTACGTCGTCTTGCTTCAACAGCGTCTGTACGCCCCCGATGCCCGTGCCGATCGCCGAGGCGAGTCGGTCCGGGTCCACCCGTGGGGCACCGGCATCGCCCCAGGCTTCGGCCGCTGCGGCCAAGGCCGCCTGCTGCGAGCGGTCGAGCCGCCTGGCCTGCACCGGCGGCAGCAACTCGGCGGGGTCGATCGCCATCGTTCCCGCGACGGTGTCGGGAAAGGCGGCATCTTCGTGGCCAGCCAGGACGCCGCCGCGGATGCCGGACTCGCCGGCAAGCAGTGCATCCCAGGTGGACGCCACGTCAGCTCCGAGTGGTGTGATCGCGCCGAGTCCGGTCACGACGACTTCAGTCCGGTGCATGCCCCTCAACCTTCTTGTATGCGATACAAGTGAACACTCTTGTTGTATCACATACAATTCTCGTGTGGAAAAGAAGCGAACCGAAGCTCGATCAACGTCCGCTCGGTCGCGTGACCGCGGTCGCGCGACGAGGCACCGGCTGATTGAGACAACTGCACGGCTCTGCATGGAACGGCCCGGCGCTGATCTGAGCGTCGCGGAGATCGCGAATGCGGCAGGCGTCTTCCCCAACCAGGTCACCTACTACTTCGGCTCCAAGGACTCACTCCTCGTGCATGCCGCCTTTCTCGGATTGCTGCACGACGCCCGACGCATTGAGCGCATCGGTCGCCAAGCCCCCGATGCGGCGACGTTTCGGCGCAACATCGCCCGCGCCGTCCTGGCCATGCCCTCGCTCCCGTCAGTCACGCGAGCACTCGCCGCCGGCATCTCGAAGCCCGAACTCGCCCCCGTGGTCGACCAGCACCTCCAGTTGCTGTTCCGGCAATCCGAGCGCTTCGTGAGCCAACTCATCGACAATCGCGGCTGGAGGGCCCGTCGACCGCTCAACGTGGAAGCCAGGACGTTCTGGAGCACCGCGCTCGGTGCAGTGCTGCTCGTCCGCGCCGGAGCACATGGCTCCGTCGCCGACCTCGACCTCGCCGGAGCACTGACCATCCACGACGAACCCGATCCCGGTTAGGTCAGCCGAACAGGCCGGCGACGACGTGCGCGGTTCCCACCTGACGGTGACCTTGTCGCACTCGGCATGTTTGCCCTCGCCGACGAACTCCGTTGCTGAGGCTTCAGCAACCCGAGACTCACGTCGCTCGGAGGCAGGGCCTCCTGCCCCCTCCATGGCAAGACTGCGAGCCGGAACGGTCGCGGGTGCCGGCCCTTGGTTCGTGTTCGGGCAGCCGGAACTGGACCGCGACGAGTCCACCGGAGCCACATCGGTGAACTCCGGCATGGCGCCGATCGCAGGCGCCGCCAAGAGGCGTTTCCGGCGTACAATTCAAGCAGCGGTTCAGCGTACGACGGCGTACTTCGATCATGAGCAATCCAATCGAGGATTACGCCCTTCTCAGTGACCTTGAGACTGCCGCGATGATCGGCAGAGACGGGTCAGTCGACTGGCTCTGTTTCCCGCGCTTCGATTCCCCCGCTTGTTTCGCCGCACTGCTCGGCACGGGGGACAACGGATTTTGGCGCGTGGCGCCCGTCGGTGCCGGGGCCTGCTCACACCGGGAGTACCGCCAAGACACCCTAGTGCTCGACACGTACTGGGAAACCGGATCCGGCACCGCACGCGTCACGGATTTCATGCCGCCGCGCGGTCAGCAGCCCTGCATCGTACGCACCGTGGAAGGGATGTCCGGATCCGTCTCCCTGCGCAGCGAACTCAAGCTGCGGTTCCACCAGGGCCGGGTCGTGCCCTGGGTGCGTGTCACCGACAACTGCACGGTCGCGGTCGCCGGACCGGACTCGGTGTGGCAGAGCGCCGACGGCCCCGTGCGGGCGCTGGGCGGGGCGGACTCGACCGTCGTCGAATTCACTGTCCAGGCAGGGCGGCGACTGACCCTGATGCTGGCCTGGACGCCCTCGCACCTCTCCGGACTGCCCGCACCCCTGTGCGTGCCGCCCGAGACGGCGCTCAAGGCGACCACCGACTTCTGGCGCAACTGGACGGCCCAGTGCCGCTACCAAGGCCCGTGGCGCGAGGCCGTCGTGCGCTCACTCATCACGCTGAAAGCCCTCACCTACGCCCCCACCGGCGGCATCGTCGCGGCCCCCACCACGTCGCTCCCCGAGTGCGTGGGCGGCGAACGCAACTGGGACTACCGGTACTGCTGGCTGCGCGATTCGACCCTCACCCTCTCCTCCCTCCTGCGCAGCGGTTACCGGGACGAAGCGACCGCCTGGCTCGACTGGCTGCTGCGCGCCATCGCAGGCGAACCCGCGGATCTGCAGGCCGTGTACGGCGTAGAGGGGCATCGGCACCTCCCCGAGCGGTCAGCCCCCTGGCTGCCCGGATACGAAGGGGCGCAGCCGGTCCGCTTCGGAAACGCCGCGGTGGATCAGTTCCAGCTGGACGTGTACGGCGAAGTACTGGACACGCTCTATCAGTCGATGCGCGCCGGCATTCCCATGCAGCGCCACATGTGGAGCCTGGTCAATGCCCTGATGAGCTACGTGTGCCGGCACTGGCAGGAACCGGACGAGGGTCTGTGGGAAGTCCGCGGACCAAGACGGCAGTTCGTCCATTCCAAGGTCATGTCGTGGGTCGCCGCCGATCGCGCCCTGCGCATGGGACACCTCCTCGGCCGGAACGGGGCCTCGGCGCAGTGGCGCGCCATGCGCGACGCGGTGCACCGGGAGGTCTGCCGCGAGGGGTGGGACGCGCAGCAGCAGTCGTTCGTCCAGTCCTACGGTTCCCCCGCCCTCGACGCGTCCGCCCTGCTCATGCCCAAGCTCGGCTTCCTGCCCCCCGGCGACGCACGCGTGCACGGCACTGTCCGGGCGATGCGGGCGCTGGAGCACGAAGGCTTCATACGGCGATACGCGCAGGGCGGTGGCGACGAACACAGCGTGCACGCGGTGGACGGCATGGTCGGCTCCGAGGGCACCTTCGTGGCATGTTCGCTGTGGTACGCCGACGCGCTGGCCGCGACCGGGCACCTTGCCCAGGCACAGGACACCTTCGAACGGGTCCTGGGCATCCGCAACGACGTGGGGCTGCTCTCGGAGCAGTGGGACCCGCTCGGGCACCGTCAGCTGGGAAACGCTCCGCAGGCCTTCAGCCACATCGCTCTGGTCGATACGGCGTTCGCCCTCCAGCGGGCCGGCGTCACCCCATATCCACGCGCCTGACCACCGTCACCTGACCGCCGTCAGCAGCACCCTCCCCGAGTCGCCGCAGTCGGGCAGCGTCGGATCGGCGTCGATCCGGGTCACCGCGAGGGCGCCGGGTCAGGGGCTCGAAGACCTTCGTGACGACGGCCGGGTTCGCCGGGCAGGCGGGCCACTGCGACGCCGGACGACGCTGTTGCGGCACGATTCGTACGGGTTCAGCTCGTCGGCCCGCCGTTTGTCGACGACACCGAAAGCGTGGGTGTCGTGGATGTAGAGCGTCGCGTCGAGGTCCCGGCAGATTGTGGCCAGTTCGGGCCGATTCGGGATGCTTCCGGTCCTGTTCACAGCGTCGGCAGACGGGCCAGGGCGAACCGGCCTTTCCGTCGCGCAGCAGAGCTTCGAGCTGCTCCGCCATTGGCGCGGAACCGCTGCGACGTCGCGTCCTGGCCCCGGGCGGACACACACATGTCGTACACCGCCGGGTGCGCCGCCCCCTCGACGAAGACGTGGCCTTGGCCGCCACGAGCCGAGGGCTGCCGTGCAGCCGTGACCGGCTGGGATGCGTTCCCCAGCGCCGTACGGCCGGATCGATGGCGTCGATAATCTCGGGATCGCAGTCAAAGCCGGGGAAGTTGCACAGGAGACGAAGTCGATCAGCCAGTGGTCGCCACTGCGGATGTGCCGGCCGCGCACTTCGTCGAGAACCGCGTCGCTCATCGGGGCCGTTTGTCGGCCTCCGGCCGGAAGTGCCCATCGGGGTGGCGCAGGAGGTATTCCCCCTGTTCCAGCGTCATCGGCCGGGCGAAGAGAAATCCCTGCCCGAAACGGCAGCCCATGCAGGCCAGTAGATCGCGCTGCCCCGCGTCCTCGATGCCTTCCGCGATGACCTGAAGGCCCAGGGTGTCGGCGATGTGGACGATCCCTTCGACGAGCGCCACCTGTTGGGAGTCCGTCGTGATGTCGTCGATGAAAGACTTGTCGATCTTGAGTACGTCGATCGGGAAGTCCCGCAGATATCGCAGCGACGAGAAGCCCGTACCGAAGTCGTCCACGGCGATGCGGACCCCCAGTTCCTTCAGGGTGCCCATGACTGCCTCGATTTGGCCGTCCCTGCGCATGAGCACCGACTCGGTGAGTTCCAGTTGCAGCGATCCCGGCGCGAGCCCCGGGGTCGCCAGTACCTTGCACACGTCGTCCAGGAACTCCGCCTCCCGGAACTGGCGGCCCGACACGTTGACACTGACGTACGGCGAAGAGCGCGGAGCGGCCCGCTGGAGCCCGGCGATGTCGGTGGTTGCGCTGTCCAGCACCCAGGCCCCCAGCGGCGCGATGTGTCCGGTTTCCTCGGCCAGCTCGATGAACTGTTGCGGCGGGACCAGGCCGCGCTGCTCGTGCGGCCAGCGGGCCAGCGCCTCGAACCCGACCACCTCACCCGCGGTGAGGTCCACGACGGGCTGGTAGCGCAGCGCGAATTCGTGATTGGCGATCGCCGTGCCCAGATTCGCCTGGAGGTCGTGCCGCTCCAGCATGCGGACTCCCAGCGTCGGCTGGAAGCGGCGCCACTGGCGTTTTCCGGCGGCCTTCGCGGCGTACAGAGCCAGGTCGGCGTGGCTGAGCAGTTCATCGCTGTCGGCGCTGTCCCCCGCCGTGGCCACGCCCACACTCGCCGAGATGCTCACGGAACCGCCGGTCAGGCGGAATGGCCGGTTCAGCGTTTGCACGATCTGCGCGGCCAGGAGTTCGGCGTCGAGGGGCTCCTTCGCGTCCTCCATCAGCACCGCGAACTCGTCGCCACCGAGCCGTGCGGAGGTGTCGGTGCGGCGCAGCGTCTCTGACAGACGGCCGCCCACCGCCGCGAGCAGCTGGTCCCCGACGCTATGGCCCATCGTGTCGTTCACGACCTTGAAGTCGTCGAGATCGATGAACAGGACGCAGGTCAGGGACGACTCGCGGCGGCCGCGCAGCAGCGCGCGCTCGATGCGCTCCAGCAGCAGCGTTCGGTTGGGCAGGCCGGTCAGCGAATCGTGAAAGGCCCGCTGGGTGAGCTCGTGCTCCAGCTGGCGCTGCTCGGTCACGTCCCGCAGAGTGACGACCAGTCCCCGTATGGTCCGGTCGTGCCGCAGGTCGCGGCACTGGACCTGCACTTCAATGCGACCGCTTTCGTGCGGGACGTACCAGTGGTCCTGAGACTCGCGGTGATCGCCGTTCCACATGTTCGTCAGGCCGCTGGTCGCCCGCTGACGGTCCCGTGCGTCCACCAGATCGGGCAACGCCGTACCGACCAGGTGTACGTCGCCGAAAACGGCCCGGGCCGAAGGGCTCGCGTAACGGACGGTGTTGTCCTCGCCGATGATGAGGATGACGTCTGCGGCGTTGCGCACCAGGGTGCCGAAGTACGCCTCGCTCTCCTGACGGAGCGCGACGCGTTCCAGCGCGAGTCCCGTGTGCGAGGCCAGGATCTCCAATGAACTGCGCATCTCGCCCAGTCGCTTGAGGGGGCCGGCTACGAGCAGAATGCCCGGCAGCTCGCCTCCGGCGGGGCGGTCGGGCGGGATCATCGGGCATACCAGCGCGGTCGCCAGATTGCCCAGCCGGGCGGCGATGCGCGGGCCGAGATCTGCCATCGGCATCAGGTACGTGTTTCGCAGAGCGAGAGTGACCGGCGGGCCCGGCGTCATCTCGCCCGTACCGGCGTCACGCCAGTCGGCGCGGCCGGACGGCACCGGGTCGGAGGCTGTGCGCGGGTCGTCGCCTTTGCCGGGCGACAGCAGCAGGCTCGCGTGCCGGGCCTCCGTTGTCCCGAACAGTGCAGCCACCGCGGTGCCAGAGGCCTGCGATATCTCCTGCGGTGTGATCGCCGAGACCAACGAGGCCGCCGCGCTCCGCAGGACCGCCTCACGGGCCCCCGCCTTGCGGTGGGCCACGACTATGCCCGTGAGGCGCAGAATGACCAGCAGGATCAGCGTGCCGGAGAAGGCGGCGATCACGACCGCGTCCTGGGGGCTGCCGCGCAGACCCTTATACAACAGGATCCCGGGCGCGATCATCATGGCTCCGGAGAGCAGCAGGAGCCTCATGGGCGGCGGAAGAAGGGACTGCGGCTGATGGGACGGCGCCGTCAGTTCCACCATCGACGGGTGCAGCGCCGCCAGCCCCAACGCCGTGCAGAAGACCACCCAGCCCGTGGCCAGCAACGTGCTTGTCGGCCACAAGCCATTGAGTTGGAGGATCCCGTACGCGACGTCGAAGCCCAGCAACGTGGCCGTGCCGAGGACCAGCAGCTGGACGGAACGGTTGCGACCCGACAAGAATCCCGGCGTGAGCAGCCGCGCCAGCAGCGCGAGCACCAGCACGTCGCCCAGCGGAGAGGCGATGCTGATCGCGCGCTGTACCCAGGTCAGGCCCTCGACATGGGTGAGCGGCTGCACGAGGAAGACCCAGACCGGCAGCGCGAGTCCGGCGGTGAAGATCAGTGCGTCGAGCAGGCTCGGCAGGTCACGGCCCACCAAGCGATACCTGACGAAGCCCAACAGCCCGGCAGCGATCAGCAGATACGTCGCGAGATAGCAGGCCTCCGCGGGCGCGGAGAACGGTTGGGACGCGTAGAAGTACTTTTCGAGCACCTTGTAGTACGTGTCTCCCGCAGCGAAGGTGAGTAGCGCCGCGGCGAGCACCCACCACGGCCAGCGGTGCGCCGGCCGGTGGATGGATACACCGGTGAGTATGGCCGCGACACCCGCGAGGCCAATGAGCCCCCACACTGGTGTCGGGGCTTCGGGCAGTGTCAGGTGAAGGGCGGTGGTCCCGGCGACGAGGGCGACGTAACCAGTCATCAGCCCACGCATCGTCCGAGTCACTGGCATACACCTCCCACTCGCTCGTAGGCTCGGGCGACAACCTGCTCGATCTCGGCGCGGCGCCATTTCCGCTCAGTCCTTCGTCGAGGGAACGGCCGCTCCCACTGGCGGTGGTGTTCCTGCGGCCCGGCCGAAGTAGTCGATGGGGCCAGGGTCCATGCTGAAAAGCTTCCGCAGGTCGAGGCCCTTGCGCGCCAGGGTGGCACAGTCGGGGACAGCCAGGCGCGCATCGGCGGCGGAGTCGATGTCCGGCTGCGGGCCACCTGCGAAGCACGGGTCAACACTGAGACCGGTCGGCCGGTCGCCGGCCCGTTCTTGTCCCGTCGCCGCGCGCCAAGTTCCCAGGTCCGGGTAGGACCGGCCGCCCCAGGCCAGGGCCCATTGCCCCTTGGAGACGTGATAGTTGTTGCCCTGAAGGACGGCGTTGCCGCGCTTCAGCCCCTTCTCCGCGGTGATCACCGGGGCCCCTTCGGTGACCAGGATGTTGTTACGTAGGGTGACCCCCGTTTGACCCTCTCGCAGCCGCACGGCGGGGCCGGGTCCGTTCGCTGACTCCGACATGACCAAGGTGTTCTGGTAAATGCTCAGATCCCGGATGTCCTCGCCGTGGACGGCCAGGGCACCGTTCACCGGCAGTTTGCGTCCGTTGTCCGTCGCGATGTTGTAGCGGATCGTGTTGTCCTTCTGTGCGCCGTTCACCTTGTTCGTGTAGACGTAGTAGCCGGGGCCGTCGTTGTGGAACGCCAGGTTGTACTGAATCGTCGAGGACGAGACGTTGGAGTCGAAGCCGAAACCGCCGCCGTCGACGGCGGATCCCGTGTGGTTGCGATAAGCGGTGTTGTGCTCAAGCAGCACTTCGGTCGCGTCGTACGCCCAGATGCCCACAGGTCCGGCCGGTGCCTCAGCTGCCGCACGGGTCCCGTTGTCGTGGGCACTGGAGTCCCGGACCGTAGCTCGGCGTACGCCGCCGAGAATGATTCCGTTGCCGGAGTGGCTCTCGGTTACCTTGGGGTCGCCGGCGTTGTGGTGCGCTTCCACTCCTTCAAGCGTAACGTTCTGGTGGGGGTAGGCCGGGCGGCGCGGGGCGAAGTCAGGCCCGTAGGTCAGCAGCCCGGCATCCTTGTTGCCGTGCAGTCGCGCCTGGCGGACCGACACGTCCTGGAAACCGCTCTCACCGTCGATGCCCCCGACCGCGATCCCCACCCGGAAACCGGAGACCTCGACGCCCGAGACCTCGACATGGTCCAGCCTCGGACTGTCGGGAACGTCGCTGAAGAGATTGATGCCACCCTCGCGGACGTAGGCGTCGCCCTCCCCCGAGATCTTGAGATCGCGAATCTCCACACCGGCCGTGTTGTGTACGGAGATGCCGGGAGAGTCCGTGGCTTCGAGTGCCGCCCGGCCCTCGCCATACGAGCCGATCACCACGGGCCGGTCCGCGGCGCCCGCCTCCCCCTTGCTCACGGTGATCGTGCCGGAGAACCGGGCCCCACCCTCCAGCAGCAGCTTGTCGCCGGGCTGCAGCGCCGTGCGCTCGGCACGGGCGAGGGACTTCCAGGCACTGCCGGGCGAGGAACCGTCATTGCCGTCGTCGCCGTACGGGCTGACGTAGTACGTGCGGTACGGGTTCGGCGCGTAGTGAGGCGTGGCGACGCAGCCGCTGCCGGCGACGGCGAGGATCGTGGCGGCAAGTGCGGTGGTAACGGTGGTCCGTCGCATCGGTATCAGGCCTCCACGGGCTCCTGGCGCGACTGCGAGTAGTACGAGGCAGGAGCCATCCGGGGACGGGGCCGGTCGTTGAACCACGCGACCGTGCGCCGCAGACCCTCCTCGATGGGCACGAGAGGAACCCAGCCGAGCTGGTCACTGGCGCGGGTGATCACAGGCCGACGGCGGGCCGGATCGTCGACAGGCAGCGGACAGTACTCGATCCGCGAGGACGACCCGGTGATGGCCAGGACGAGTTCCGCGAGTTCGCGAACGGTGCGCTCGCTGGGGTTGCCCAGGTTCACCGGGCCGCTGAGATTGCTGTCGATCATCGCTGTGATGCCGCGTACGAGATCATCGACGTAACAGAAGCTGCGCGTCTGGGTTCCGTCGCCGCACACAGTCAAGGGCTCGCCGGCCAGTGCCTGCCGCACGAAGGTGGACACCACACGGCCGTCGTACGGACGCATTCGCGGACCGTAAGTGTTGAAGATCCGCACGATGCCCACGTCGACGCCAAGGCTACGCCGGTAGGCCATGGACATGGCCTCCGCGTACCGTTTCGCCTCGTCGTAGACGCTGCGGGGGCCCACCGGATTGACGTTGCCCCAGTAATCCTCGGGCTGGGGGTGCAGTTCGGGGTCGCCGTAGACCTCGCTGGTCGATGCCAGGACGAAGCGGGCACCGTGCATCTGCGCCAGCCGCAAAGCGTTCTCCGTACCCCGGCTGCCGACCGAAAGCGTCTCCAGCGGCAGCCGGTGGTAGTCGGGCGGTGAGGCCGGACTCGCGAGGTGGGCCACAGCATGCACCGGTCCCGGTACGTCGAACGCCGTGGTCACATCGCCTCGGACGAGCCGGAAGCGGTGGTCGCCACCAAGGTGGGACACGTTCTCCGTTTCGCCGGTGCAGAAGTTGTCCAGGCACCAGACCGTGTCCCCCCTGCGGAGCAGGGCTTCGCACAGGTGGGATCCCAGGAACCCTCCGCCGCCGGTCACAACAACCTTCATGGTGTTCCTCCAACAGGGCGGCCGAGTGCGTGCAGCGACCAGCCGGCCGAGCGCCAGGGTCGTGCGTCGAGGGTGTTACGGGCGTCCAGGAGCAGAGGGGTGCGCACCACGCCGGCGAGCTGGCGGGGTTCGATGTCCCGGTACTCCGGCCAGGACGTGAGATGCAGAACCAGATCCGCGTCCTCGCACGCCTTGGGGATGTCCAGGGCGTAGCCGAGGCCGGGAAAAGCGGCGCGTGCGTTGTCCAGGGCCTGCGGGTCGTGCACCCGCACCCCGGCCCCTTGCTGCCGTATGGCTGCCGCGACTGCGAGGGCGGGCGAGTCGCGCACATCGTCGCTGCCCGGCTTGAAGGAGGCTCCGAGTACGCCCACCCGGCGCCCGGCGAAGGACCCGCCTGCGAGTCGCCTGGCCAGTGCTACCGTGCGCCGCCTCTGCCGGACATTGATGCGGTCGACCTCGTGCAGGAAGGCCACGGCCTCGCCCGCCCCGATCTCCTCGGCCCTGGCGGCGAAGGCCCTGATGTCCTTGGGGAAGCAGCTTCCGCCGAAGCCGAGACCCGGTTCGAGGAAACGTGCGCCGATCCGGGAGTCCGCGCCGACGGCTCTTGCCAGGACCGTCACATCGGCGCCCGCGGCGTCGCACACCTCCGCCATCGCGTTGATGAAGGAGATCTTGGTCGCGAGGAAGGAGTTCGCCGCGACCTTGACCAGTTCCGCTGTGGCGGGGTCGGTGCTGAAGAACGGCACGCCCGTGCTCAGCATGGGTGCGTACACCGCCCGCAGGGCCGCCTCGGCGTGCGCGGAGGTGACGCCCACGACGATCCGCTCCGGTCGCATGGTGTCCTCCACCGCGGAGCCCTCCCGCAGGAACTCGGGATTCCAGGCGATCTCGGTATCACGACTGGCCGCAGCGAGCCTTCGCCCCAGCCGGGCCGCCGTGCCCACCGGGACGGTGGACTTGCCCACGACCAGGCTGCCGGGACGCAGATGTGGTGCCAGGCCGTCGATGACGGCGTCGACGTAACGCATGTCGGCGGCCTCGCTGTGAGGGCGCTGTGGAGTGCCAACACACACGAAGTGCGTCCTGGCGAACGAGGCGCCGTCGGCGAGGGAGGTGGAGAACCGTAGACGCCCGGATGCGACGTTCCGGGCGAGAAGTTCGTCCAGGCCGGCCTCGCGGATGGGCGCCCTGCCGGCAGACAGGGAGGCGATCCGATCGGCGTCGATGTCGATGCCGAGGACCTCGTGGCCGATGTCGGCCATGGACGCGGCGTGCACCGTTCCGACATATCCGGTGCCGATCACTGTCATCCGCATGACGTCACTCCTAACGGTGTGCCCGCCGGGCGGTCCCGGCGTAGCCATGGGGGTTGAGCTGCTGGAATAGCCAGGCGTCGCGGCACATCTCGGCCAAGGTCCGGGTGGGGCGCCATCCCCAGGCTCGTGCCACCGCGGTCGCGTCCGCGACGAGTTCCGGCACGTCACCGGGGCGGCGGGCCACGATGTCGTACGGGATGGGGGTGCCGCACGCCGTACCGAAGGCGGCCGCGACCTCGAGGACCGAACGGCCGATGCCCACGCCGAGGTTGTAGGTGTGCATGCCGGGGCCGTCGGCGAGGTGGTCCAGCGCCACGCGGTGGGCCTCGACGGTGTCCATGACGTGGATGTAGTCGCGGACGGCGGTTCCGTCCGGGGTGGCGTAGTCGTCGCCGAAGACGCGGAGCCGGTGGCGCTGGCCACCGGCCACCTGGGCCAGGTACGGCATCAGATTCTCCGGTGTGCCACTGGGATCCTCTCCGATCAGTCCGCTGGGGTGAGCGCCGACCGGATTGAAGTACCGCAGAGCGAGCACCGTGAACTCCGGGCGCCATCGGCACACGTCGGTGAGGAGCTGTTCACAGGCCCATTTGGAGGCCGCGTACGGATTCGTCGGGCGGGCGGGGGTCGCCTCGTTCAGTGGGCCGCGGCCGGCATCGCCGTAGATGGAACAGGAGGAAGAGAACACCAGTTGGTGAACTCCATGGTCGTGCATCGCCCGCAGCAGAGAGGTGGTGCCGCCGATGTTGGTGTCGTAGTACTCGACAGGCATCCGCGTCGACTCGCCCACGGCCTTTTGCGCGGCAAAGTGTACGACAGCGTCCACAGAGTGGCGGTCGAAGACGGCCGACAGGGCGCGTCGATCACAGATGTCCAGCTCGTACACGGCGCCGACGAACCGGCCGGCGATCCTTTCCACGCGGGCGAAGACTTGCGGTGCGCTGTTGGAGTAGTTGTCGACGACGATCAGCTCGTAGCCGTGGTCGAGCAGTTCGACGCAGGCATGGCTGCCGATGAAGCCGGCACCGCCGGTGACGAGGACAGTTGACGGTGAGTTCATGGGCCCGGCTCCTTCTTGTACGGGCGCGCTTCGGTCCCTGGTCACGGCACTCACCAGCCCAGGACGGCGGCGGCGTAGGCCGGATAGAAAACGATGGCCGCGGCAACGGGCACCGACGACAGGAGACCGAGGGTGAGGGACAGACGGGCCGTGCGCAGAGCGGCTGTGTACCGCAGGCCCGATGCCTTGGCCGCCTCCCGCACATGGAGTACGGGCACGGCGACCGCGACCGCGGCATAGGTTGTGGCCGCGAGGACACAGAGGAAGACATAACCTGCCGAGGGGCTGGTCAGCTCGCCCAGCAGCGCGATCGAGGAGAGGGCAACGGCGAGTCCGTCGAACGGGAGGGTCAGCCGGGCCAGCAGCGGCTGCGGCCCGCCGCTGACCTTGGGAGTCACTTTGAAGGTCACGGGGCGATGGCGGGCCTTCTGGACGACCGCACCGAATAGGCCGCACACCACGAACGGCCAGCGGGCGAGCGCGAACAGCCACGTCTCCCAGCTGATCAGTGGCGCGGTGCGGGGCCGGAACAGTCCCCGCCGACGCATCATGCACAGCGTCAGCACCAGCCACACGGGCATCGACCAGAAGTGAATCAGGAAGTCGAAGTAGTTGACGTTCATCCATGGCAGCCCGGTGATCACTGCGATCGGCGGGAGCGCCAGGCCGGCGACGATCATGAGACCGAGGAGCGGGTAGTACGCCAGGGCGTAGCCGAAGCGCAGCCGCAGGACGAAGGGCAGCCGTCCGAGGTGGCGGGGCAGCAGGTCCAGCAGCATGGTGGTGAGGCTCCGGGACCACTGGTACTCCTGCGTGACCATGTCGGCGAAGTTGAGCGGCCCGTCCCCGTGGGCTTCTGCGTCGATGGCGAACGCGCCGTGCCAGCCGGCCGAGTTAAGCAGGTAGGTGGTGGAGAAGTCCTCGGCGAGTTCCGGCCCGAGGCCGCCGATCTGCCGCAGCGCACGGGTGCGTACCGCGTAATGCGAACCGATGCACATGGGCGCGAGTCCGTCACTGTGGCCCAGCTGGACAGCCCCGTGCCAGACGGCCTCGCGGTGCTGCCGGCCTCGTGCGGCCCACGACGCCGCGTCGGTGGAGTCGCAGATGCTGGGCGCGGCGACATAGCCGATGGCGGGATCGCTGAACGGACGGACCATCTCAGCGAGATACCCCGGAGCGGGTACGTGGTCGCAGTCGAGCTGTGCGACAACCGCGTAGCGCCAGTACCCCCAATGGTCATAGAAGTAGGCGAAGTTGCCTTCCTTGCAGCGGGTACGCCGCGGCCATTGCGCGCGGTGGTACGGGGCGACTCCGCGCCGGCAGGAGATCGTGACCTGGTGTCGGCGGCACCATTCCTCAATTTCCTCGGTGGGGGCCTCGTCGCACAGCCAGACGTCGTAGGAATGCGGGTATGTCTGGGCCAGCATTGCTTCGAGCGTGTGCCGAACGGTGTTCCACGGCTCCGCGGGGGCGCGGGTCACAGCGAAAGCGACCGCCAGGGAGGGCACCGGCAGGGCCGGGTTGACCCGGCGAAGCCGCATCGCAGTGGCGAAGAAGTAACAGGGCAGGCCAGTGAGGTAGAGCAGAAGGACGCTGTTGACGATCAGTCCTGCCCAGCCCGCTCGGTGCTGTGGCTGCAGCCACCACGACCAGAACCATATGAAGGATGCCGCCCAGCCCACCGTGATCGCCACCAGGGTCGCCCGGTCGCGCGCCGGTAGCGCGGGCACGAAAGTCGTGGGGCGGACAGCGCGCACCGTGTATGGGCGCTCGAACGCAGGTCCAGCGTCATCCACCCGCACTACGTTTCCGTCCGAGATCAGCGACAGGTGCTCCTGCACCCTCGTGATGTCCACGGATTCCGGCCGGCTGCGCGTCATAGTAGGACGCTCCTGTGTAGGGCAACGCCGTAAGTTAACGGTGTCTGAGTACGACGTATATGTACGACTTTGCGACTACTATTTTCAGGTGTCAAGGGCCGACGCCGCAGCAGATCGACGCAACAGATCACTGGAGAAAGACGGAGGCGGTCATGCCAGAAGAAACGGGCGACGGCCGGGGGCGACGGGCCAGCGACCGCGGGCGATACAAGCGCCTTAGTCGAGAACGCGTGCTGGCCACGGCGTTGGAAGTGGTCGACCGCGACGGCCTGTCCGGCCTGAGCATGCGCAAACTGGGGGCAGAACTGGGCGTCGAGGCGATGGCCCTGTACCGGTACGCCCCCAGCAAGGACGCGCTGCTCGACGGGCTGGTCGAGGGATTCTGCCAGGAGGTTCACCAGGAGCTGGACCAGCACCCGGGCACCGGGCTTGCAGCGGCGGACTGGCGCCGCGAACTGCACCGCATCGCGCTCGCCACCTACCGCGTCGCCCTGCGCCACCCGCACGTCGTGCCACTGCTGGGCACCCGCCTGCTTTCCACGCCGCTGGCCCGCAGACCCGTTCCCGTACAGCGCGGCGACGAACGCGTCCTGGCGCTGCTGCACGACGCGGGACTCGAAGAGCACGCGACCGTGAACATCCACCGGTCATTCACCGCATGGCTGCTCGGATACCTCCTGGTCGAGCTGCGGGCCATGGACGACGCACCGGATGAACCCGACCCCGCCTTCCGGCTCGGCCTACATCGCATGCCAGCGGCGGAACTGCCACGACTGCGGGCCACCGCCGCAGCCATGGCCGGCCGCGGAGGCCCCGACGGGCTGGCCGCGGGTCTGGACGCCTTGCTGGGGTGACGCTCCGACGGAGGTAACCCCGGAGTGTGGACACAGCGATTAATGCTACGAGTGAGAGCCTCGCTGTCCTGTGGCACGGCCGTTCGAACTGCATGGGGAGAGGTAAGCGAGCGCACTGTGGCGTCGGCGGGCTTTGCATAGGTAGTACGAAGGGTTTCCACACTCGCCTGTCCCTTCGTCGCGAAGAGTTTCCCATGCGTCGTCTCTCGCTTCAGCCCTTGCCAGAAGCTCTCGGCCAAGTCGTAGCTCGAGCCAACCCTGCCCGTGCTCCTGCGGATGCTGTACCGGCTGCAGACCTGGGCGAACGCAGCCGAGGTGTACTGCGTTCCACGGTCCGCGTGGAAGACCACTCCGGCAGGTTGCCTGCCGCGAGCCGTGATTGCCCGAAGCGCGTCGATGACGAGCTCGGCCCGCATAAGCAGCGCCAGCGAGTAGCCGAGTACCTGGCGCGAGCGGATGGAAACGCAGGCGAGGCAGAGCAACACGGCTCTGACCTGCATGTATGTGATGTCGCTGCACGACCAGCGCGCCGGCCGGGATGTTCCACTGGACCAGGTCCGCCACCGGCGGCACGAGGCGGTCCGGGATCGTGCTGCGCTTCCTCTTCCGCAGGCGGCGGGCGACGATGCCGTGTCCGCATGAGCCTGAGCGCCCGCTTACGGTGGACCGTGCGACGGAAGCCGCAGAAGTCGGCATGGACGCTCAGCGCGCCGCAATTATCACGGTGTTCGGCACGGGTTTGTCGTATCTCTCCTCGGCCATGGCGGCCTCGGCGGCCTGCCGGGCGTCCCGCGCCTGGGCGCCGCGCTCCATCAGCAGTAGCCAGAACGGGAGACCTCCAGCACCCGGCATGTCCACTTGATTCCGAACATCTCGGTGTGTGGGCGGAGACGCAGTCCCAAGCGGCGGTCTTCACTTCCTCTCCCGGGCAAAAGAGGCGGCTGCCCGTCGCGGGATCTCCCGCTCGAGCTGCCATTCCTCCGCCTTGGCCAGCCTGGCTTTCTCCGCCCGCACCTCGGGCCAGCTCGGCCTCAGAGTCCTGGACCCTGGCGCGGTACCTCTCTCCGTGAGCGTGCGGGAAAGGTC
The DNA here is from genome assembly GCF_053610585.1 of Streptomyces sp. NPDC054887. Lineage (NCBI taxonomy): Bacteria > Bacillati > Actinomycetota > Actinomycetes > Kitasatosporales > Streptomycetaceae > Streptomyces > Streptomyces sp. NPDC054887. Next base: position 19,778 of record NZ_JBSGYQ010000081.1, read on the forward strand.
CATCCGGGTAAGCTGGATGGAGGACACGCCGTATTGGCGAGAAGGAGTCCGTAAGCCCGGAGATTGAGAATTCCGTTGGCTTCGTATACCGACAGTTGCGTTCCCAGGCGACCACGGCCGATCCCAAGCCCAGCGTTCTCCTTATGCCAGCTCCCAGCCCGTCCCGCAGGCTGGCAAGTGACGCCCGGTGCCGTTCGCCCATATCGTCCACCAGATAAGTGGCCCTCCCAGGAGGTGGGGTGGGGGTGAACCCACTACCGCGAAGCCAGGCTGCTATGGCCACCGTCACTACATGTGTAGTCGTGCTGGCCGCGCTTTATTACACATTTCCGGAACAGCGGCTGATTTTCGTAGGCATAGGAGCGACCGGCGTTATCGGCATTGTTCTTGGTGTCATTCTGATCCGTCCGGCGCACCGACTCCCTTGGCTGCTGCTTGCCGCTGGAAATGCCACCTTCGCTGCAGGGGAAGCCGCCCAGATCATCCTTATAGAGACGCACCCCGAGCAGCTGCCGTTTCCTTCGATCGCCGACGGCTTCTATCTGACGGCATACCCGCTCTATGCGGCCGGGCTGCTGGGCTTCGTCCATTGGCGCACGGGGTGGCGTGATCGCGCGAGCCTCGTCGACGCTCTGACGCTGACAGTTGGCCTGGCACTGCTGTCGTGGGTATTCCTCATTGAGCCGTACGCCCACGTCCCGGATCTCACCTGGGTACAGAAGGCATTCTCCATCGCCTATCCGCTCGGGGACATCCTCGTCCTGGCGATGTTGCTGCGCTTGCTCGCCAGCCGCGGCGTCAAGTGCCTCTCGCTCATGCTGCTCACCGCCGGCACCGTCGGCCTGCTCGTCGCAGACGTGGCTTACGGCCTCATACAACTGCACGGGACCTGGCGCACGGGGACTGCAGTCGAGTTGGGCTGGGCCGTCCTGTACGGCGCCTGGGCTGCTGCCGCGCTCCATCCGTCCATGCGGTCGCTGACCCAGCCGGTGCCATGGCGCGGCGAAACCGCCAGGAGTCGGCTGGTCCTGCTCACGGTCGCGTCGCTGATCGCGCCGACGATCCTCCTGACGGAGGCAATGCGCGGTGTCAGCACCAACGTCGGCGTCATCGGGGTGTTCTCCGCCGTGCTCTTCGTCCTCGTGCTCTACCGCCTGGCGGGCGTGGCCGCGACCCACCGGCAGGCGGTCGGCCGGGAGAAGGTGCTGCGCATCGCGGTGTCGTCACTGGGCGGAGCAGGAAATCTGCGGGATGTGGCCGCCGCCGCCCACTCCGCGGTGACGGAGCTGATGCCGCACGGCCCACCGAGTTCCGCGCTGCTCCTCACCGCGGACAACACGCTCTGGGTAAATGGGGCGCACAGCAGCGTGCACGGACCCGTGGCCGCACGGGGGACCGCACCCGCACTGGACCTGACCGTCACCGCGTCAGGCGAGAACCGCCTGGTGACCCTCGACGACCTGGGGCCCTATCTCGCCGACTGTCTCACGAGCTGCATCGAGGAGTCGCCCCCCACTGGCCAGGCACTCGTCTGCCCACTCGCCTCGCAGGATCACCCCTCGGGCAATCCGCGGATCGGGGCGCTGATCGTGGCCGGGGACGAGCAGGACCTGCTCGTCTTCCGCGAAACGCTGGGGACTCTCGCCACACAGACGGCACTTGCCGTGACACGGGTCGCCCTCGCCCAAGAGGTAAACCGGCGCAACAGCGAGGTGTACTTCCGCACACTGGTGCAAAACGCCTCCGACGTCATCCTGATCCTCGACGACGACGACCGTATCCGTTACGCAAGTCCCTCCGCCGACCAAATGCTCGGTGTTCCGGATTTAGAGGGCACCCACCTCATCGATCTGGTGCCGCCGCAGGACAGCCGCGCGGTGGTCGAAACACTCGGCCGGATACGGAGGCGTCAACACCAGAACAGGCGCGAGCACTGGCGAATGATCCGCACCGACCGGGCAACCATCGAGGTCGAGGTGAGGTGGAGCGACCTACGCGCGGAGGCAACCGTCGGTGGGGTGGTGCTCACCCTGCAGGACGTGACCGAACAGCGCAAGCTCGAACGTGAACTCACTCACCAGGCGTTCCATGACTCGCTCACCGGCCTGGCCAACCGCGTGCTCTTCCAGGAACGGGTCAACCACGCACTGACTCAAGCTCAGCGCGACGGCACCGTGGTCGGCGTGCTCTTTGTCGACGTGGACGACTTCAAGGTTGTCAACGACATACACGGCCACAGCGTGGGCGACGAACTCCTGGTCGCGCTGTCGCTCCGACTGTCGACCACCGTCCGCGCCTACGACACCGCCGCGCGCATCGGCGGCGACGAGTTCGCACTGCTGGTGGAGGGTTCCATCGCGCCGACAGGAGTGGATCGGTTCACCGAACACCTGATGACCGTGTTCACCGAGCCGTTCCGGCTCAGTGTGGGGCCGGTGAGCACGTACGCGAGCATCGGCGTCGCGACGACGGAGGACAGCATCGACTCCGTCGAACTGCTGACACACGCCGACCTCGCGCTGTACGCGGCAAAGACTGCGGGCAAGCGCCAGTGGCGCCACTATCACCCCGACCTGCAGAGCGGCATGGCTGAACGCGCGAAGTTGCAGGAAGGCCTGGACAGTTCACCGATCGACACTTCCTTCATGGTCTTCTACCAGCCCATTGTGGAACTGACCAGCGGACAGGTTGCCGGCTTCGAGGCGCTCATCCGCTGGCCCCACTCCACGCGCGGCATGGTGCTGCCGGAGCAGTTCATCACGCTGGCCGAGGAGAGCGGGCAGATCGTCCCGCTCGGCGCCTGGGTGCTCAATCAGGCCGCAGCCGAGGCAGCCCGGTGGCAGGGATCGGTGCAACGCGACAAAACGGGTGACTTCATCCAACCCTACGTCAGCGTCAATGTGTCGCCGCGTCAGTTCCGGGATGCGGAGTTCTACCACGTGATCCGGCGCGTCCTGGATCTCTCCGGGATCCAACCGTCATCTCTCGTACTCGAACTGACCGAGAGCGTCCTGATGTACAACGACGAACGCATTCTGGCCGAAATGAGATCGCTCACCGACCTCGGCATCCGCATCGCGATCGACGACTTCGGAACAGGCTACTCGTCACTGAGCTACCTGCGGGAGTTCCCCATATCGATCCTGAAGATCGACAAGTCGTTCGTCGACGAACTCGGGCGCTCATCAGCGCAGTTCGCCCTCGTCGAGGGCATAACGCATCTCGCAGACACGCTCGGCCTGACGGTGATCGCCGAGGGAGTGGAGGACGTGAGGCAGCAAGAGTTGCTGACTTCCATGGGCTGCCGGTTTGGCCAGGGATACCTGTTCGCCGAGCCGGTCAGCGCCGAAGAGGCGGAGCAGCTCCTCCTCGCACAGCCGCTCGGCCTGGCCAGTTTGCCTGACACGCCTGCGGATTGGGATCGGTGATGGCCGCGGCCTGTCCCGCAAGGGCGCAGGACACAGGACGCCTGAGGGCGTGCGCGAGGTAGGAGACCTAAGGTGACCGAACATAAGGACGCTCCCTCAGAGCCGACTGCGCCGTGTGTCGTGCTGCGCAACGACGAAGAGCAGTACGCGATCTGGCCCGCAGATCGCCGGGATCCGCACGGGTGGAGTCGAGTCGGCGGGCCGGCATCCGCCGCGTGGTGCGGGAGCCTGGTCGACCGCTTGTGGACCGACATGCGACCCGCGAGCGCACGCGCCGAGCGGCGGGCCCCGAGATCCAGGCCCAAAACCGTGCCGGAGCTGGTCCACGAGCAAGCTCGGCGTGAGCCGTCCGCTCTCGCAGTACTCTCGGACAAAGGCCATCTCAGCTACGCAGAGCTGACTGCCCGCGCCGACCGACTTGCCCACGAGTTGCGGAAGTCGGGAACCGACACGGAGTCCGTCGTCACCGTATGCCTCGACCGCGTGCCCGAGCTGATCGTCGCGCTGCTAGCGGTGCTGAACTCCGGCGGTGCGTTCCTGCCGTTCGACCCGGCGACTCCGCGCCATCGGATGGTCGAACTCATCGGGGAGACCCGCTCACGCCTCATCATCTCGGGCCGCGAGCACGCCCCGATGTTCCGCGGGTGCGACGTGCGTATCGTCGACGCCGGGCAACCGGCCACGCAGGCACCGCGCGAGGGACTGCCGCCACCACGCGGTCCCCGGCCGGACGACCTCGCCTACGTGATCTACACCTCCGGATCCACCGGCCCTCCCAAGGGTGTGATGATCACACACCGATCGCTGACCCACTCTCTCACCGCGGTCGCCCGAGCATACCGACTGACGCCCGGCGACCGGGTGCTGCACGCCGGCGCGCTCGGCTTCGACACCTCACTGGAGCAAATCTTCGCCACGCTGATCAGCGGGGCGACGCTCGTCCTGGCGGGCACATTGACGTGGGCACCCACCGACCTGCTGCGCCGCCTCCCGGAGCACGGGATCACCGTCGCCGACCTGACCCCCGCCTACTGGCAGCAGATCGCCTCCCTCGCGGACCGGAGCAATAGCCTCGCGCCGCTGAGACTCGGCATCATCGGCGGCGAAATCAGCACCGCGAAGGACTGCCGCGCCATTCTGCGACGGATGCCCGACGCGCGGCTCGTCAACGCCTACGGACTCACTGAGACCACCATCACATCCACGCTCTGCGACCTGAACGAGGAAGTGCTCGCCGCACCGGACAGTGCTGTCGCCCCGGTCGGCAGCCCTTTGGAAGGGAATCACATCCAGGTACTCGACACCGAACTGCAACCGGTGCCGCCGGGCGAGCACGGCGAGATATACATCGGCGGCCCAGGATTGGCGCGCGGAATCTGGAAGCGCCCCTCTCTGACCGCACAGCAGTTCCTGCCCGACCCACACAACCCCGCACCGGGCGAGCGGATGTTTCGCACCGGAGACCTGGGACGCTGGCGCTCGGACGGCAACTTGGAGGTCCTGGGCCGAGTCGACGACCAGGTGAAGATCCGCGGGTTTCGGGTCGACCCGGCCGAGATCGAAACCACCCTCGCCACCCACCCGGAGGTCGGCCAGGCAATGGTTGTCGCTCGAACGCGCGACAACGGCGACCGACACCTCATCGCCTACTACACGTCGACCGCGCCGACGACCGGCGACGAGCCGGCGCTGCACCCACGGCTGCGATCGGCACTCGCCGAGGTCCTGCCTGGCTACATGGTCCCCACAGCATTCCACGCGGTGGAGCAACTGCCCGTCGCGCCCAGTGGAAAGCTCGACCGCAGAGCCGTACCGGAACCCCCGACCGCGACACCGACGGCTGGCGCCGACGACCGTCCGGTGCCGCAAGGGATGGCCCAGTTGTGGGCCCACATCCTGGGTGTGGAGTACGTGCGACCACACGACGACTTCTTTGAGCTGGGCGGCAACTCGCTGCTGGCCACGGAGATGCTCGCCCGGACCCGCGTCATATTCGGCATCGGCGTCACGCAGATCAGCGACCTGACCCGATCCCTGCTGCGACAACCGAAACTCGCTGCTTTCACCGAGTCCGTGCGACAGGCACGTGCCGGCACACTGGCCCACTCCGTAGGCGGAACCGTCGACTTCGCCGCCGAAACCGATCGACTCTTTCCGCCGGTAGGCCGTGACGCGCCGGCTCCGTGCCCCGGGCGCCCCGGCGACGTCCTCCTCACCGGGGCGACGGGGTTCTGCGGCGCATTCATGATCGACGAGCTGCTGCGCACTGCGACGGGGCGGATCTTTTGCCTGGTCAGAGCCTCCGATGAGCAGCAGGGCATGGAGAAGCTCCGCGCAAGCCACAAGCGGTACGTCTTCAGCGATCTGTCCAGCGCGCGCGTCCATCCGGTCATCGGCGACCTGGGGAAGCCAGGGCTGGGGCTGCCTCCCGACCGGTTCGAGGAGCTTGGGTCAACCATCGACGCCGTCTACCACTTCGGCGGTCAAGTCAACTTTATCTACCCGTACCACGAGTTGCGCGCGGCCAACGTCGACGGAACACACGAGATCGTCCGCCTCGCCGCCGACAGGGCCGTCCCTGTCCACTTCACCTCCAGCATGGCGGTGCTCGCCGGATTTGGCCCCGCCGGAGTGCGAGAGGTGACGGAGAGCACTCCGCTGCGCTTCCCCGAGTATCTGTCGGTGGGATATGTGGAGACCAAATGGGTCGCCGAGGCGCTGCTGAAGAAGGCATCCGAGGCGGGCCTACCGGTCGTCATCTATCGCCTGATGGACATCGCGGGCAGCAGCGGAACCGGTGTGATGAACACCAGCAGCGAGTTGGCCGCCCTCTTCGCCTTCATCGCCCGGACCGGGCTGTGCCCCGACGTCCAGCTGCCGCTGGACTTCCTGCCGGCTGACCACCTCGCCCGCGCAATCGGACACATCTCCACCCACTATCCCGCTCGCGGAGAGGTCTACCACCTCACCAATCCCCGTCCCACGCTGCTGCATTCACTCGCTGGGGGACTGCGCCAGCGTGGTTACCCGATCCAGGAGGTCCCGTACACCGAGTGGATCTACGCTTTGGTGAAGTACGCGGCCGGGCACCCCACCGACCCCATAACCCCGTTCGTTCCGCTCTTCGTCGACCATTGCAGCCGCGCCGACATCACCGTGAGCGAGATGTACTTCCAGGGCGTTTTCCCAAAGTTCACCCGCGACAATGCGGAACGGGCGCTGATGGAGGCCGCAATCGATGTCCCGCCGGTAGACGCCCAGGTGATTGACCACTACATCGACTACCTCCAACAGGCCCACTGCATCCGGCCGGTGAGCAGGCAAGGGCACACAGCGTGAACCGCTGTCCGGACTGGGAGGCACTGGACGTACTGGGAGCAGCGCCCGACGGTCCAGTGGCCTTCTGCACCGACCTCAGTCCAACCAGTCTCCTGGCGGCGTACCGCGCCGGACTCTATCCATTCCCAACATCCGATGACTACAGCCGCATCCGCAACGAAGTGGTCTACGCCGACCAGGTCGAGGTGGGCCGTATCCCCCTCATAGGGCAGCAATCGGACGACCCCTACGCAGTCTCCTGGTGGTCGCCCGACCCCAGGCCGGTATTGCCCGCATCGGCCGCGCACCTCAGTCGCAACCTCGCCCGGCGGCTGCGCAACCAGCTGCCGTGGTCGACCAGTCTGAACCAGAGGTTCGAGCAAGTCGTCCACGAATGCCGCGCCGACCGCAACCCGCTATGGCTCACCGAAGAACTGATCGCAAGCTTGATCCGCCTGCACGAGCTGGGTCACGCTCACAGCCTCGAGGTATGGGAGGGCAGCGATCTGATCGGTGGCGTCTTCGGCCTCCAGGTCGGATCAGTCCTCAGTCTGGACTCGATGTTCTTTCACCGTCCCGGTGCCTCGAAAGTGGCCGTGTCCGACCTCGCATCGCGCTTCGCACAGGCAGGCGGCGTGCTGCTCGACGCGCAGCGGGACAGCCCGCACGTCCGCAACCTGGGTGCCCTTCTCGTACCGAGAGAGCAGTACTTACGACACCTCCGCCGCACCGCGCGCTACGTTCTCCCGATGCCCAGTGCCACTTTGCCTGCCCGGCGCCTCGCCCAGCCGACGGGATCACACTGACCTGTCGCGCCGCCACCCTGATCACCCCCGAAGGCCCATGCCCGGTCAACCTCTGCATCGCCTATCGAATGCGGTTCGCACGCAGCGGGGATCCGTAAAATGTGGACGAGGCGTGGAGGCAGGCCGCGCGTCCCTCCGGGCGATGCCCGACGATCACTCCGCCGGGCAGGTCGATACCTCGCCGTCGGCTGGTCAGGTCGACGCGGTGGGTACCGGGGCGGGTTCACCACGTCCGGCACCACGGGCAGCGTCTGGGAGATCAACAAATCGGGTGACGGCTGGTACTCGCACGGTCTGGTCGCGGGCAAGGGCGACAGCTCGCTGCGTTGACGTACGACTTGGTGACGTCGGTGATGAAGTCCCGGCTGCTGTGGGGGTTGAGGGCCCGGGCTTGGAGGTGGTCGTACATCACGCTGTAGTGCTGGACGTCGGATAGTTTCTGCAAGTAGAGATCGCTATTGAACCGCCCCAGATACACCACCGAGTCGGGACTGTCGGCGAACTGCAGGATGGAGAACTGTCCCGATAGGCCCGGGTGGGCTCCCGCGGTGTAGGGAAGGATCTGCACGGTGATGTGCGGCTCGGCGCCGATGGCCTCGAGGTGCTCCAGTTGTTCTCGCATGATGTCGGGGCCGCCGACGACGCGGCGCAGGGCCGACTCATCTAGGACGACCCACAGACGCAACGGGTTGGCTGGGTCGTAGATCCGGTGCTGGCGGCGCAGCCGCACCTTGAGACGGGTGGCGGCTTGTGCGGCCGTGGGCAGAGGGATCGTTTCGGCAATGACGGCGTGGGCGTAGGCGGGAGTTTGGAGCAGGTTGGGGATCGCCAAGGGCTCGTAGGTGTGGATCGTGGCAGCGTCCGCCTCGAAGCCGATGTAGACGCTCTGGGGGATGTCGCCGTAGACGTTCCACCAACCCGGCTGCGCGCATTCCCTGGCCATCCGCATCAGTGAGTCGATGACCTGCTGGTCCGTCACTCCGTAGATCGCGCACAGATCTCGTACGTCGCGGGCGCTGATGGTGCGACGTCCGTTCTCCAGGTGACTGATTTTGGGCTGAGAGACCATGAGCCGCTCTGCCACTTCCGTGCTCTTCAACCCACTGGCCTGGCGGAGCCGGCGGAGCTCGGCTCCCAGGCGGCGCTTCCTGACGGTGGGATTACTGTTCGCCGCCACGGGCGGTGTACCTCCGGCTCCAAGTCACTCTTCCAGACCGCAGATTGCCATGGAGCAGGACTTGTCGATCACGTGCCGTGCCGTCGTGTTTGTGGACTGTCGAAACGGACGCTTACATTGGCATTTGCCCCGGGAAACCATGCCTTCGCGGTGGGCTCCTCTCGCCGTGGCGGCGCGCAAGCACCTGATGCGGCCCCGGACCGCAGGCGCTGCAACTGGAGCAACCGTGTGGATCTCCGCATGGCATGCCCGCTCGTGCCGCCCGGTTGCGGTGCCACTGAGCCCCCTCCTACTGGCCGCGGTCACGCATGCCCACGACCCCAAGGAGCACCGGACGTCGCACCCGCCCCATGGGCCGGAGGTCACCGGATGCAGGAACCCTGACCTGGCGCCGGCCCGGACAGCGCTCGCCCGAACGCTGCCTGTTACCGCCGTGCGGAGCCCAGGTCCACGCATGCGGGAACTCGGGAAGTGCGGCAGACGCTAAGAGTGAGGCAGTTCGTGGGCAGCGCGGGGACTGAGCCGGGCAGCGAGCACATCCAGTGCCGCTACGAGTACCTGCCTTGCTTCTCTCGCGCTGTCATGCACCGCGCCAGGAAGCCGTCGTAGCTCATGATTGACTCTTCTTGGATTAATGGAAGGGGCGCAGGGCGCGTCTTCGTCTTCTGCCGACAGTCGAGGGGCAAGGCGGAGCCGCTGTGGCAGGCAGTGTTCTGGTCACCGCGCCGCGGCACTCCGTGTCGTCGCCGACACCGCTCCTTGCTGCGCCGGCACCGGCGCGGATACCTGACTGAGTGAGGCATCCGCATCTCCGGCACCGATGCGTTGGGTAGCGCGTTTACACAGCCGCCCCAGAAAGCAGTAGAAGCGATCGGGCAGGAATACGGCGTCCGCGACGATCATGGCACCGGAGAAGAGAGGCAACCCCATGAGCACCGCGATACCGATGTGCATGCACAGCAAGAGGGCGAGGACGGGGTATTTGAGCCGGCCGAAGAGCACGAACGGGAAGGCGACCTGCAAGAGAACCGTCATGTAGCAGGCGAGGGCGATCGCGAGCGGGTACTGGTCCACGAGGTGGGAAAGTGCGGGCCAGGGCTGAAAGAGTTCGAGGTTCAGAGCGTAGTGGAGAGCGGTGCCGTTGCCCCAGGTAGCGCCCTGAACTTTGTACAGGCCGGTTGATCCGTAGAGGAAGCAGACCTGGGCCGCGATGACGAAGATGCCGCAGTTGTGCACCACGGTGATCAGACAGGTGCGGGCGTCGCGGAGTTGCCGTGGCAAAAGACTGCGCACCGGTTCCGCCGTGCCGCCCGCACGAGTCGCTTTGATCCGTACTCTGCGTGCGTCCAGGGACCAGTGCCGGCCGCATGCGGTGAGGGTGAGGTAGAGCGCCATCAGGAGGATCAGGTTGTCGCCGCCGTCCGTCATGAAGATCGATCGGGCATGGAAGGAGATCACCACGACGGCGAAGAGGACGGACAGCAGGCGGGTGCGCCAGCCCAGCAGGAACAGTGTGGACGTGACGAGGGCGGTCGCGTAGCAGAGTTCGAAGTAGGTGCGGCTGTCGGACAGGGTCAGGATGCTGTTCCACCCTGTCTGGTCGAAGAGCTGTCGCGCCAGCGCGGGCGTCCAGGGGGAGCTGGGGCCCCAGATTTCGTGGCGGTGCGGGAACTCGCGCAACAGGAAGATCAGGTAGAGCAGTCCGTAGCCGATGCGCAGCACCGACGCGGCGTACAGGGACACCGGCCGACCGGTCACCAGGGCCCACAGCGTGCGCATCCGGTCGATGGCCCATCGGGCAGCGCCAGCAGGCACGGTCTCTCCAGTCGTGGGCCTTGGGGGCGCTGGTGTCGAGACGGTCTTGGGGGTCTGTTCATTTCCCATGGGTGGTCACCTTCCACCAGGGCAGGAGCCGGGTCTCGGCGGGCGTACGCGGGCCGCTGGTTGGCGTGCCGGGCGCGGGGACGGGCTGTGTGATTACACGAAGCTGAATGAAGTCGAACGTGCCGCCGTTGTGGGCCGTGACGCGGTCCGCGGCGATGTTGCTCAGATACTTCTGGATCATTACAGCGCGTTGCGTGCGTGCCTTGTCGTCTCCTGCGTGTGTTTCGGTGTAGGAGGTCCAGGCGCGGCGCAGTAGGTTCTGCGTCGTGTGGCTCGGGAACGGGTTGCGCTCGACTGCGGAGTTGTCTACAGCGGTCAGGTCGAACCAGTCGCTCACCTTGACCGATCCCTGGGCACCTGTGTGTGCGGTTCTCACCTGAATTTTCCGGTTGACGGAGTCGGGGTCCGGGGCGAACAGGCGCCAGTTCTGTTCGAAGTAGGGGTACACCCATGCGTTGATCGCCGTGGTGTATCTCTTCGAGACGGTGTTGGCTGGTGCCACGTGAAGGAACACGAGGACGACGTGGACGAGAGTCGTGAACAGACACAGGATCACGGCGGTGCGTAGCCCTGCCTTCAGTACGCGGGCACCCCACTGCCGTCTCCCTTCGGCGCCCCCTTCGCTCTCACGTCCGTGCGGGACCGAGCCAGTATCGGACTGCGGGAGTTCCCTCACGTCTGCTGATCTAATCGCGCTCGACACCGGTCACCTTGTCTTTCCCAATTCAGCCACTTGCGCCTGACATCTTTCTGACTGTCACTGATGGTGCACGGCGGATTCGATGAGGAATCCGCCGTGCACCATCAGTCGATGAGCGGGCCTGCGGCAGCGTGCTGTCTAGCCCTTGTGGCTCGCCGGCTTGTTGCCGTAGCCGTAGCTGTAGACGTCGTCCTCGTTGCCGTGGTCGGGCTTGCC
>NZ_JBSGYQ010000082.1:0-30797 GCF_053610585.1 Streptomyces sp. NPDC054887
CCACGCTCCCCCTCCCCCGCTTACCCCGCCCCGGCGGGCCACCCCCCCCCGTGGGGGGGCGCCGGCCGACGGGCCGACCCGTCGGCCTGCGCCCGGCCGGCGAAGCCCGCGCGGGCTCGCCCATCCGCGCCGGGGGCCATGGGCCTGCGCGGGGCCTCACCGTTCCGCGCCGCCGAGCCCTCCGTCCGCGCCGCAGGACCCCTCCGCCTGCGCCGCACCCTGCGCCTACGCCGGTCTGGTCGCCCCCGCGAACGGCATCTGGTCGAGCGGGGCCAGCCGGACCGGCGCGCCGGGACGCGGGGCGTGGATCATCTGGCCGCCGCCGATGTAGAGGCCCACGTGGCTGATGCCGGAGTAGAAGAAGACCAGGTCGCCCGGGGCCAGTTCGGAGCGCGAGACGCGCCGGCCGGCGTTGATCTGCGTGTACGTCGTACGGGGCAGCGAGATGCCCGCCGCCCGCCAGGCCGCCTGCGTGAGCCCGGAGCAGTCGAAGGCGTTGGGCCCCGTGGCGCCCCAGACGTACGGCTTGCCGATCGCCCCGTACGCGAAGGCGACCGCCTGCCCGGCGCGGGAGTCGGTGGCGGCCCGGGCGGCCGGGACGGCGCGCGGCGCGGCACGGTCGGCGCGGGGCGCGGCGGGAGCGGCGCCGTGGCCGTCCTCTTCGGCGTACCGCGCGCGCTGCTCCGCCGTGAGGCGGGACAACAGGCGCTCGGCCGCGCCGATCTTGTCCTGGATCCGCGCCTTGTGCCGGCGCAGGTCCGCCTGGTGGGCCTTGAGTTCGGCCAGGCGCCCGTCGGCCTCCTCCCGCAGCCGCGCGATCCGGCCGAGCTGCTGCTGGATGCCGTTGACGGCGGTGGCCTGCCGGTCGCCCGCGCGGTCGGCGATAGAGGCGCGCTCCAGGTACTCGTCCGGGTCGGAGGTCAGGGCGAGCTGCACGGCCGGGTCGATGGCGCCGGTGCGGTACTGCGAGGTGGCGAGCGAACCGAGCGCGTTGCGCGCGGTGTTGAGGCGTTCGGTCCTGCGGGCGGCCTCGTCGCGCAGCGTGTCCAGCGCTTCGACGGCGGCCCCCGCCTTCTCCTTCGCGCCGTTGTACTTCTCGGTGGCGACCTCGGCGTCGTGGTAGAGCCGGTCGGCCTTCGCCTTCACCTGGGCGGGGGTGAGGACGGGCTCCGCGTGCCCGATGCCGTCGAACGCGGTGGCACTCGCCGCTCCGGCCAGCACGATCGTGAAGGCGGTACGGGTGGTGCTGCCGGTGAGCGTGCGCTGCTTGGGCTTTCGGTGCGTGGCCACGAGGGCGTCCACGTCCTTCCGTCCTGTACGTCGCTGTACGTCCAGCCGCCCGCATCCGGCGGCGTCCCGCACAGGGGGACGGACCGCCGCCGGACTCTCGGCGGGGCGGCCGACTGCCGTTCCGGGGCGGAGCGGCGGTGGGGAGTCGGCCACCTGGGGAAGGACGCTAAACGCGGCGGTCACGGGGCAGTGGCGGAATGACCGACAGTGGTCGAAACAGGCCGCCGTCTGAACGCGGTTGAGAACCCCGCCTGCACCGGAAGCGAGCATTCCACTCTTCCGCGACCGATACGCCGATGGCACGGCAGCCCGGCCGCCGGGCCTGCTATGGCCGCAGCTAGGCTCCGTTTCATGGACGTACTCATCAATGTCTTCGTCGGACTGCACATCATCGGCATCGCCGCGCTGCTCGGCGGCTTCCTGACCCAGATGAAGGCGATGAGCGCCGGCGCCGCCCGGTTCACGCCCGCCATGCTCCACGGCGCGCTGACCATGCTCGTCACGGGCGTGGCGCTGGTGGGCCTCAACCAGGCGGACGACCAGACGGTGAACAACCTCAAGATCGGCGTCAAGCTCGCGATCCTGGTGGTGATCCTCGGGCTGGTCTACGTGAAGCGCGACGAGGAGAAGGTGGAGAAGGCCCTGTTCGGAGCCGTCGGCGGACTGACCGTCGCCAACATCTTCATCGCGGTGCTCTGGACCTGACCTGACCTGCCAACCCCTCGCCCCTCGCCCCTTCTCCCGTGTCCGGGCGGGGCAGGAGCAAGGGGCGAGGAGCAGGCGGTACGCGCCCGGACTACGCGGGGCGGACGCTGCCGTAGATCGGCATGTAGTAGATCGACTCCTCGCGGACGTACTCGCCCGGCTTCGGGGCGTGGATCATCTTGCCGCCGCCGATGTAGATGCCGACGTGGCTGATGTCGTCGTAGAAGAAGACCAGGTCACCCGGCTTGAGATCCTCGGTCGCCACCCGTGTGCCGACGTTCACCTGGTCCCAGGTGGTGCGGGGGAGCGTCACGCCGGCGGCCTTCCAGGCCGCCTGGGTCAGGCCGGAGCAGTCGTACGAGCTGGGCCCCGCCGCGCCCCACACGTACGGCTTGCCGATCTGCGCGCGGGCGAAGGCGAGGACCTTCTCGGCCTTGGCGGCGTACGCGTCCCCGGCGACGGGGGCCGTGCCGGTGCCGGTGCCGGAGTCCGTGCCCGTACCTGCACCCGTGCCTGTGCCCGTGCCCGTGCCCGTGCCAGCGTCGCTCTCGTCCTCCTGCGCCGCTGCCCGCTCGCGCTCCGCCTCCGCCTCCGCTTCGGCCTTGGCCGCCGCTTCCGCCTCGGCCTTCGCCTCGGCCTTGCGCCGCGCCTCCGCCTCGCGCTGCTTCTCCAGCTCCGCGAGCCGCGCCTTCTCCCGCGCGGTCAGCCGCGACAGCAGGTCGCGGGCCTCCGCCAGCTTCCTCTGCACGTCCTGCTTCGAGGACTTGAGGGAGTCCTGCGACTCGGTCAGGCTCTCCAGGCTCCTGGTGGCCTCGGCGCGCTGCTCGGACGCCTGTGCCTGCTGCTCCTGGAAGTCGGTGACGTCGGCCTGCTGGCGTTCCGTCATCCGGTCCATCAGCCGGTTCTGGTCGAAGTACGCCTGCGGGCTGTCCGCGAGGAGCAGCGCGGCGGTCGGCGTGACCGATCCCGACCGGTACTGCGCCGCCGCGTACGTGCCCAGCTTGCGCCGCGCGTCGTTCAGTCTCTCGGTGCTCCGGGCGACCGAGTCGAGCAGGCCGTCCACCGACTTCCGCTGTTTCTCGGTGGCTTCCTTGGCGAGGTTGTACTTCTGCGTGGCCGTGCCGGCCTGGCGGTAGAGGTCGTCGACCTTCTTCTGCACTTCCTCGACGGACGGCTTGCGGGCCGACGGGTCGGCGGGCGCGGCTCCGGCCGACTGGGCGAACAGACCGACCGAGGCGAGTGCCGCCGTCGTGACACCCAGGCCGGGTGCGGTGGTGCGTACCCGGGTACGCGGCTTGCGATGCGACGCCAAGGCCGGCATCTCCTTCCGTGGACCGCCTACCGGGTTAGCTGTCGGGTTCGGGCGGGACAGACGGAAGGTGCCCTACGGTCCGTGGGACTGCGGACCGATTCACCCCAGGTGGTGCGCGTGGGTCCCCGGTTCCGAACCGCACTGGGGCAGGCCGGATTCGGCGTGGGCGACCCGCTCCGGCGCTGTTCGCCGGCTGGGGTACGGGGAGCCCGAGTCGGCACGCTAGCCAACAGTCCTGACCGCTGGGAAGCCCGATGTTCGATATGCCCGATACATGTTCGTGACCTGGCCGAACCGGTTCCGTTTGCGCGCTCCACGGGCCGTCCGGAGGGGCTGGTCGCCCGGCGTGGGCAACATCACACGGCGCGACAGGGGGCGCCCCGGCGTGCGGAGCGGCGGGTATGGCCGGCCCGCTCCCCCCGGGCCCGGGGAATCCGGGGCGGGCTGTCGGTGGTCCCGCCTAAGCTTGGTAGACGATGAGCAGCCTCTTTGACGACAGCTTCCTGGCCGACCTCCAGCACTCGGAGCACGCGAAGGACACCGCCCCGCCGCCCCCCGAGGACCACGCTCCGGAGGAGGTCCCGCATGACCTGTTCGGGGGCGCCTTCGACGTGCCTCCGGCGCCCAGGGACGCGCACTACAGGGACGGCGCGCCCCGCCCCGTCGTGGACGCCGCCGCGCTGCTCGAAGGGCTGAACGAGGAGCAGCGCGCCGCTGTCGTGCACTCCGGGTCGCCGCTGCTCATCGTGGCCGGCGCCGGCTCGGGCAAGACCCGGGTCCTGACCCACCGGATCGCGTACCTGCTGGCCAAGCGGGGTGTGCACCCCGGCCAGATCCTCGCGATCACCTTCACGAACAAGGCCGCCGGCGAGATGAAGGAGCGCGTGGAGCAGCTCGTGGGCCCCCGCGCGGGCCACATGTGGGTCTCCACCTTCCACAGCGCCTGTGTGCGCATCCTGCGGCGCGAGTCGAAGAAGCTCGGCTTCACGTCCTCGTTCTCGATCTACGACGCCGCCGACTCGAAGCGCCTGATGGCGCTCGTCTGCCGCGATCTCGACCTCGACCCGAAGCGCTTTCCCCCGAAGGCGTTCAGTGCCAAGGTCTCGAACCTCAAGAACGAGCTGATAGACGAAGAGACCTTCGCCGGGCAGGCCGCCGACGGCTTCGAGAAGACGCTGGCCCAGGCGTACGCGATGTACCAGGCCCGGCTGCGCGAGGCCAACGCTCTGGACTTCGACGACATCATCATGACCACCGTGCACCTGCTCCAGGCGTTCCCGGACGTCGCCGAGCACTACCGGATGCGCTTCCGCCACGTCATGGTCGACGAGTACCAGGACACCAACCACGCTCAGTACACGCTCGTACGCGAACTGGTGGGCCCCTCGGGCGAGGGCCGGGCGCCCGGCGAGCTGTGCGTCGTGGGTGACGCCGACCAGTCGATCTACGCCTTCCGCGGCGCGACGATCCGCAACATCCTCCAGTTCGAGGAGGACTACCCGGACGCGAAGACGATTCTGCTGGAGCAGAACTACCGCTCGACGCAGACGATCCTCACCGCGGCCAACGCCGTCATCGAGCGCAACGAGAACCGCCGGCCGAAGAACCTGTGGACGGAGGCCGGCGCCGGCTCCCTGATCACCGGGTACGTCGCGGACACCGAGCACGACGAGGCGCAGTTCGTCGCCGAGGAGATCGACCGGCTCACGGACGCGGGCGACGCGAAGGCCGGCGACGTCGCCGTCTTCTACCGTACGAACGCCCAGTCCCGCGTCTTCGAGGAGATCTTCATCCGCGTCGGGCTGCCCTACAAGGTCGTCGGCGGCGTGCGCTTCTACGAGCGCAAGGAGGTCCGGGACGTCCTCGCGTACCTGCGCGTCCTGGCCAACCCCGAGGACACCGTCCCGCTGCGCCGCATCCTGAACGTGCCCAAGCGGGGCATCGGCGACCGGGCCGAGGCGATGATCGACGCGCTGTCGCTGCGCGAGAAGATCAGCTTCCCGCAGGCGCTGCGGCGCGTCGACGAGGCGTACGGCATGGCCGCCCGCTCGGCGAACGCCGTGAAGCGCTTCAACACGCTGATGGAGGAGCTCCGCACGATCGTCGAGTCCGGCGCCGGGCCCGCCACGGTCCTCGAAGCGGTCTTCGAACGCACGGGCTACCTGGCCGAGTTGCAGGCGTCGACCGACCCGCAGGACGAGACGCGCATCGAGAACCTCCAGGAGCTCGCCGCCGTGGCCCTCGAGTTCGAGCAGGAGCGCGAGGGCGACGAGCCGGGCACGCTGGCCGAGTTCCTGGAGAAGGTCGCGCTCGTCGCCGACTCCGACCAGATCCCCGACGAGGACGAGGAAGGATCGGGCGTCATCACGCTGATGACCCTGCACACCGCCAAGGGCCTCGAATTCCCCGTGGTGTTCCTGACGGGCATGGAGGACGGCGTCTTCCCGCACATGCGCGCCCTCGGCCAGACGAAGGAGCTGGAGGAGGAGCGGCGGCTCGCGTACGTCGGCATCACACGCGCCCGCGAGCGGCTCTACCTGACGCGGGCGTCGATGCGCAGCGCGTGGGGACAGCCCTCGTACAACCCGCCGTCGCGGTTCCTGGAGGAGATTCCGGACACGTACCTGACGTGGAAGCGCAGGGGCGCGCAGGCGCCGGCCGGGCCGGTGTCGGGCGTCGCCTCGTCGCTTTCGGCCTCGCTGGCGTCCCGGTCGCGGGGCGGCGGCGCCTCGGGGTTCGCCACACGGCGCACGTCGGACAAGCCGGTGGTCGCGCTGTCGGTCGGGGACCGGGTCACGCACGACCAGTTCGGGCTCGGCACCGTGATGACGGTGACGGGGACCGGGTCGGACGCGCAGGCCACCATCGACTTCGGCGACGAGCGGCCGAAGAAGCTGCTGCTGCGGTACGCGCCGGTCGAGAAGCTGTAGAAGCCCGGGAAGGGCGCGAGCCCTTCACCGCCGCGCCCCGGGGCCCTCGCTCCGGGGCGCGGCGCATTCCGGGGCCGGGGCGTCGCTTCCCTGTTTGTGCCCCGGAACCGGGGGCACTCGGAGCCTGGGATCAGGTCGGGCTGAGGCCGTGACTGCGGAACCAGGGCAGGGGGTCGATGGCGGAGCCACCGCCGGGGCGCACCTCGAAGTGCAGGTGCGGGCCCGTGGAGTTGCCGGAGTTGCCCGCGTACGCGATGACGTCGCCGGCCTGCACCGAGCCGGAGCGGATCTTGGTGCTGCTGAGGTGGCAGTACCAGGTCTCCGTACCGTCGGGCGCGGTCACTATCGCCATGTTCCCGTAGGCGGTGTTGTACTGCGTGCGGACCGTGCCGTCCGTGGCGGCCATCACCGGGGTGCCGTACCCGACGGGGAAGTCGATGCCGGAGTGCACGGACATCCAGTTGATGCCGGCCTGGCCGTAGTACGCGCTGAGGCCGTGCTGCTCGACCGGGAGCGCGAACTTGGGCCGGGCGGCCTCCTTGCGGGCGGCCTCCTCGGCTCTGCGCTTCTTCTCGGCGGCCTGACGGGCCTGGAGGTCGATACGTTCCTGCGTACGGCTCGCGCGGTCCGCGAAGTCCTCGGCGTCCGTACTGAGGTTGGCCAGCTGGGTGTCGAGCTTGTTGTTGACCGCGACGGGCTTCACCGAGCCGGGGTCGGCGGCCGACACCGTCGTGGTGGTGTCCTTCTTCTCCTCGGCCGGGGCGCCGCCACCGACGCTGCCGACCGAGGCGGCGGCGATTCCGGCCACACCCATCACGCAGGCGGAGGGGACGGCGACGGTGAGGAGGGCGGAGCGCTTGGCCGGTGTACGGCGGCGTCCGCGGCCGGAGTTGCCGGCGCCGCGGCGGGCCGAGCGGGAGCCGGGGGCGGCGGCGGACACGGCTTCCGCCGGGGCGTGTTCGAGGTCGGATTCGGTTTCCGAGTCGGGCCCGGAATCGCGTTCGGGCTCGTACTCCGACGTGTATTCGTGTTCCGCGCCGGGCGTGTTGCCGGGCTCGTCCGGCGCCGCCTCGTGCGGCGCGTCGGCGGCCTCCGGTTCGTACGCCGCCAGGGCATCGACCAGGTCTTCCTGCGGGAACTCGGCCGTCTCGTAGAAGACTTGCTGCTGCGCGGGGGCGCTCTCGTACGCGCCGGTGTGGCCGTCGGAGTTCCAGGCGGTGGCGTCGTACGCGCCGGTGTCGTAGGCGGGGGTCGTCCACTGGCCGGTCACCGCGGCGGTGTCGGCGGCCTGGGTGAACGGGGCGGTGTCGTACTGGCCCGTCTCGTACGTTCCCGTGCCGTACTGGCCTGTCGCTGCCGCGTACTGGCCGGTGGCGAAGTGTCCGGTGTCCGCGCCGAGCCCGCTGGTGTCGAACTGGCCCGTCTCGAACTGGCCCGTCTGGTTCCAGGAGTTGGAGTCCCACTGGCCGGTGGACTGGGCCGGGATGTCGGCCGCGGTCTGGTAGGCCGCCGCGGGCCAGGTTCCGGTTCCCGTGCCGTCGTAACCCTGGTGCGCGCCGTACGCGTCGTAACCGACCGTCTGCTGGGCGCTCGTGGTGTCCCAGTGGGTGGTGTCGTACTGGCCGCTGTGGCCGGCCTCGTAGCCGCTTCCCTGGCCGGGAAGGTCTCCGAAGAGGGGATCTGTCTGAAAGCTGCCGGTGGAGTAGCCGTCGTACCCGGCGTGGGCGTGCTGGTCGTCCACCAACTTCTCTCTCGCCTCGGCAATGCGGGACCTGTGGGGGCTGGGGTCCGGGTGGGGACCCCAGAGGCAAAGCAGTGGCGCGACTGTACCCGGCGGTAAGCGACGGCGACAATCTTCGCCAGATTTTTCGCGCTCCGGAAACGGGCATTCGGCCGCCTTTCGGCGGACGGCGGGCACAGCCTTTGTCCTGCGTTCGACTGGTGTTCGATCGCGGTGCCGGAACGTTCAGGCGACGGAGACCGTGTCGGATGCGCCCGCCGCCGCGTCCTGTTCCTCGAGTGCCTGCCGGATGCCCGCGGCGACCGCCGGATGGACCGGCAGCGCAAGGTGGCCGATTCCCGTCACCTGGATGTTTTGCACGACGAGATCCGGGTGGCTGAGGCGTGCGGTGGTGACCGGGAGCATCAGCTGGTCGAGATCGCTCCAGAAGCTGACGAACCGCGTACGGCACGAGGTCGCGGGCCTGCGCAGTTCCTCGATCACGTCGGAGCCGGGACGCATCTGCCGCACCAGCGGGTGGGCGCTCATCGGCGGGGCGACGGCGGTGCCGGCGTGCGGGGTGCCGAGCGTGACGAGGGTGCGTACGCGCACGTCTCCGCCCAGGCGTTGTACGTAGTAGCGGGCGATCAGGCCGCCCAGGCTGTGGCCCACGACGTCCACCCGGGCATGGCCGGTGCGCGCGCAGATCTCCTCCACGTGACGGCCGAGCAGCTCGGCCGCCGTGCGGATGTCGCACGTGAGCGGCGAGTAGTTGAGGGACTCCAGGTGGTGCCATCCGTGCCGGGCCAGGGAGCGGCGCAGGACGACGAAGACCGAGCGGTTGTCCACGAAGCCGTGGAGCAGCACGACGGGCGGGCGGTCGGGACCGCGGCCGTCGGGAAGCGCGACGGCTTCGGCCGGGACGGCCCGGGTCGCGGCAGGTTCGGTGCGGAGGGGTTGTACGGGGTGGCCTGGCTGTCCGGGCTGCACGGGGTGGCCGGGTTGCACGGGCTGTCCGGGCTGTCCGTGGTCCGGGTCCGGGGGCGCAGCCGGGTGGTGACGGCGTTCCTGTGCGATACCGGATGGGTACAGGACGAGGTGCCCGGCGAGGATCGCGACTTCGAGGGCGGTGGCTTTCAGCAGCGCGGCCGACAGGCGCAGCCGGGGCGGCCAGGGCGGCCGGAGTGGAATGGACCGGAGTGGAATGGAGAAGGGCAGGACCCTCATGGCGGACCTCCCGAACGGCGCGCGGGGAGGCGGCTCCGTCCCCCGTGTGCCCTCATGGGGTGCCGTACTGAGGAACTCGGCGGCCGTTCCACCGCGCCGTGCGGCTGACGGCACGGTGGAACGGCGACCTCGTTGCGGCTCCCCTCGCGGCCTCCCGGCTGCTGCGGCTGGTCCGCCGCAGCGCCTGATGTGGCAGGAACGCCGCATAGCGAACATGTCCCATGTGTGATTTCCCCCTCCCTGTCCACCGTGAAACGAGCGGGTGCGGGATGCTGTCGATAACGTTCGTTCACTTCCCCGTCCGCATGGGTGCGGGGCGCGTGCCAAAGACGG
The DNA here is from genome assembly GCF_053610585.1 of Streptomyces sp. NPDC054887. Classification (NCBI taxonomy): domain Bacteria; kingdom Bacillati; phylum Actinomycetota; class Actinomycetes; order Kitasatosporales; family Streptomycetaceae; genus Streptomyces; species Streptomyces sp. NPDC054887. Next base: position 9,518 of record NZ_JBSGYQ010000082.1, read on the forward strand.
CGCAGTCGGTACATGGAGGCAGTGATGGGTGTGACCGGGCCGATCCGCGTGGTGGTCGCCAAGCCGGGACTCGACGGACACGATCGCGGGGCGAAGGTCATCGCGCGAGCCCTGCGCGACGCCGGTATGGAGGTCATCTACACCGGGCTTCACCAGACGCCCGAGCAGATCGTGGACACCGCCATCCAGGAGGACGCCGACGCCATCGGGCTGTCCATCCTCTCGGGTGCGCACAACACGCTCTTCGTGAAGGTCATCGAGCTGCTCAAGCAGCGCGACGCCGAGGACATCAAGGTCTTCGGCGGCGGCATCATCCCCGAGGCGGACATCGCACCGCTGAAGGAGAAGGGCGTCGCGGAGATCTTCACGCCGGGCGCGACGACGCAGTCGATCGTCGAGTGGGTCAACGCAAACGTCCGCCAGGCGGCGCAGGCGTAGGCGCAGGCGTAACGATTGTTGCCGGGATCCGGGGCCGGGCCGGATCCGAGGCCGGATCCCGAGGCCGGGCCCGGCGCCCGGACACCGCCTGGCGCCCGGAGCGGCGGCCCGTGGGGTGGCCGACCCGGAGGCCCGGCTTCGGCTTGCGGCGGCTGGGCCGGCCGGGGCGTACCGGACAGCACCGACCGCGCCGCTCGGGTCGGCCCGCCCAGCCCCGCCCCCGTGGCTGGGGGCGCGGCGGGCGGTCGGCTCGTAGCGCCGGCGCTCGGGGCCAGCCGGCTCGGGCGGCTCAGGCGGACCCGGGGCTGCCCGGCTGCGGGCGCTCCGACAGTTCGGCGAGCATCGCCGCTCTCAGGCGCAACGTGCCGACCAGGCGCTGGAAGGCCTCCGACCAGTAGCCTGCCGCACCGGGCGCCGCGCCCTCCTGTTCGTCCGGCGTCGTCGTGAGGATCTCCAGGCGGTCCGCCTCGCCCGGGTCCAGGCAGCGCTCCGCCAGGCCCATGACGCCGCTGAAACTCCAGGGGTAGCTTCCCGCGTCACGCGCGATGTCCAGCGCGTCGACCACGGCGCGGCCCAGCGGCTCCGACCAGGGCACCTTGCACACCCCCAGCAGCTGGAACGCCTCGGACAGGCCGTGGGCCGCGACGAACGCCGCCACCCACTCCGCCCGTTCGCCGTCCGGCAGCGTGGCCAGGAGCTGCGCCCGCTCGGCGAACGACGACGTGCCGGGGCCGGTCGCCGGTGGCGCGGAGGGTACGCCGAGCAGCGCGCGGGACCATTCGGCGTTCCGCTGCCGCACGGCCGCGCGGCACCACGCGGCGTGCAGCTCCTCCTTCCACTCGTCGCTCACCGGCAAAGCGACGATCTCCTGCGGCGTACGGCCACCCATCCGCTTCGGCCAAAGATGCAGGGGTGCGGACTCGACGAGCTGGCCCAGCCACCAGGAGCGCTCCCCGCGCCCGGTCGGCGGCTGCGGCGACACGCCGTCGCGCTGCATGTCCGCATCGCACTCGTGCGGCGCCTCGACGGTGACGCGCTCGCCGCCGACGGCCCGTCCGGAACGGTCCAGGCTGACGCAGGAGGCGGCCCGCGCCGCCATCCGCGCCGCGAGAGCCGAGTCCGGCAGGGCGGAGAGCAGCTCGGCGGCGGTGGTCCGCACATTGCGGCTGCGGTCGGACAGGGCCTCTTCCAGGAAGGGCTCGTCGGCGGCACAGAGCCCGGAGCGCAGGGAGTCGAGGAACATCAGGCGGTCCTCGGCGCGCTCGGTGGGCCAGGTCGTGGCGAGCAGGGCGAGCGCGGCCGCCGGGTCCTGGGCCCGTACGGCGGCGAGAAGGCCGACGCGCTCCGCGAACAGGCCCTCCTCCCACAGGCGTCGCACCGCTGCCGCGTCGTCGAGGTCGGGCAGCGCGCCGCCGCCGGACGCACCCCGCAGCGCGAACCGCCAGTCCGGATTCAGCCGTGCCAGCCACAACCCGCGCGAGCCGGCCAGGACCAGGGCCTGGGGGCGCAGGTCGGTACGGGCACGGGCGGCGTCCAGCAGCGAGGGAAGCAGCGCCGGCGGAGCCTGGAACCCGCGCCGGTTCGCCGCGGCGAGCCACTGGGGGAGCAGCTCGGTGAGGTCGGGAGCGGTGCCGCGCCTGCCCCCGGCCGCGGAGGGAGCCGCTGACCGGCCGGCCAGCAGCTGCGCGAGCCGGCGCCGTGCTGCCGGTGGCAGCGGGGGGCGCGGGTCGTGCGGCGCGGGCGCGGGACGCGCCCCGGCGGACGCGGGGACCAGGGACGCCCTGCGCCGTACGGTCTGGTGTGCGGCGGCGTCGAGCAGCGCGGTGGCGGCGTCCTTGCCGGGCACGGCGAGGCGCGGCGGCAGCGTGCGGCGGTCGGTGCCGAGCAGCGCGGTGGTGACAAGCTCCTCCCAGGCGCTCGGAGCTTCGGCCCCGGAGGCGTGCGGGCCGGCGCTGCCCCGTGCCGGGTCCCCGGTCGCCGGCTGTGCGGGCACGTGGTGCCGCTCGGCGGGGTCGGCTTCGGCGGCCCGCGGGGAGCTCCCCGGCGCTTCCCCTCCGGGCATGGTGGATCCTGCCGCGACGGCCGGTCGTGTACTCGTGCGCTGTGTGCTGGTCATGGGGCCCCTCCCTGCGGTCAGGCGTCGGTAAGGCTTCGGTCAGGCTTCGGTCAGCGGGACGGTTTCCGTGGAGCCGTCGGACCAGGCGGCCAGCGGTGTGAAGCCGCGGTGGCCGCACTCGCCGAAGACCGTGACGGGGCCGCCGCCGGACAGGGCGACGAGCTTCCACAGCCCCGGGCCGGTCAGTGCCGCGGGGGCCAGGGGCAGGGCGTAGCCGGCCTGTACGTCGCCGAGTTGCCAGGAGTCGGCGGTGGGAGTCGGGACGACCTGGCCGAGCGTCACGGGGTACGACTCGAGCCACGGGTCGTCACGCAGAGCGGTCCCATAGGCGCGGATCGCCGTGGTGGTGTCGACGCCGGGCGGCGGCGAAAGCATCGGCGCGGGAAGCGCGGCCGGGCCGTCGCCCAGGTCGGCCCTGAGCCGGCCCGGGTGGAAGGTGAGCTCCGTGTCGAGCACCAGGCCGGTGGGCAGGGTGACGTCCGGGGCCCGCCCCGCCGCGCCGAAGGACAGCACCAGCGCCGTACGCCGTGACTCCTCCCCGTACAGCCATATGCGCCGGGTGACGAGCTTGCCGTCCGGGGTGTCGTACTGGGCGAGCACGAGCCAGCGGTCGCGGACCGGTGGGCCCTCGGCGGACGCCGTGAGGCCGACGCGGCCGCGCACGGTTGCCGCCAGCGGCTCCGGCAGCCGCTCGCGCACCGGCCACGCCGCGTCCAGCAGGTGCAGCAGCGCGCACTCCTCCAGCAGCCGCGCCGGCCAGCCCGGCCCCGACGCCGGTACGGCACCCAGCTCACGCACCCGGGCCGCAAGACCCGGCGCCTGGGCGTCGACCATGCGGCGGGCCGTCTCCTCCCACAGCCCGTAGCCGCTCTGCTCGGCCGAGGCCAGACCGCCGCGCAGCAGGTCGGTCAGGCGCTGCTCCAACTCGGCGGCGCCCAGGGTGATCCGCTCGGCGCGCTGCTCGGCCCGGCGTCGCGCCGCCCCGGGGTCGGCGGTCCGGCGCGCCGCGGTGTCCGCGGGCGCGGCCTTCGCCCGGCGCGCCGCCAGCCACTCCTCGGCCCAGCCGGGCGGCTCCCCGTTCCGTACGGCAGGCTCGTCCGCAGCCCAGAGCAGCAGGAGCCCCAGGGCGTGCTTGCAGGGGAACTTGCGGCTCGGGCAGCTGCACTTGAAGGCGGGACCGCCGCCCGCCGTGTCGACCACCGTCCGGTAGGGCGTGCTGCCGCTGCCCCTGCACAGTCCCCACACCGCCCCCGCACCACTGCTCCCCGCCTCCGACCAGGGTCCGGCCGTCCCGAGCCTGCTTCCCGTCCTGCGCGACGCATCGTCAGGAGCCAAGGCCAGCACCTGTTCCGCAGTCCAGCGCACCCCCTGCTGATTCATGGCAACGACGCTACGGGGCACCACTGACAATCGCCCCGACCTGCGGCTTTGGCGGCGGCTCCGCGCTTGACTCCCCTCCGGCTTTGCGATTGGGTGCGTTGCCTGACACACCTTTAGATCTGGGGGGATCCCGCATGAACCGCTTCATCCGTACCGCCGCCTGTGCCGTCGCCGTCACCGGTCTCACCTTCGGTCTGGGCGCCTGCGAGGCGACCGAGGCCGTGAAGGGCGAGGCCGTCGAGCAGGTCGACAAGTCCATGGACGAGAAGTACGAGGTCACCTACGAGGTGACGGGCAAGAGCGTCGAGTCCATCGAGTTCGCCGGCGGCAAGGGCACGGCCATGGACCCGAAGATGGAGTCGGTCAAGAACCCCACGCTGCCGTGGAAGAAGACCGTCACCCTGCGCGGCATCATGCCGCCCGCCGTGTCGCCGATCAGCATCCAGGAGACCGCGGACCTGACGTGCAAGGTCGTCTACAAGGGCGAGACGATCAAGGAAGCCAAGGGCGAGAAGGCGCTGCTCGGCTGCATCGCGGTCTCGCCGATCGTGAAGTGACGCCCGCAGCGGGCTGATTGAGCTTTCCGCCCCTGACCTGCGGTGAAGACCGATTGTCAGTGGCGTGGTGCACGGTGGATCCCACATCCGGGAAATCTGGAGGGGGATCCATGACCGTGTCCGAAAACAAGGGCGAGGCGCTGCGGCCGCACGCCGAGGACGCCTTCGCCGACGAGCTCGAGGCGCTGGCCGCGGCCGACGACCGGCCGCGGCCCGCCAAGTGGCGGCTCTCGCCGTGGGCCGTGGCGACGTACCTGCTCGGCGGGACCCTGCCCGGCGGCACGGTGATCACACCCAAGTACGTGGGACCGCGCCGGATCGTCGAAGTCGCCGTCACCACGCTCGCCACCGACCGCGCGCTGCTGCTGCTCGGAGTCCCCGGCACCGCCAAGACCTGGGTGTCCGAGCACCTCGCGGCCGCTGTCAGCGGCGACTCGACCCTGCTGGTGCAGGGCACGGCGGGGACGCCCGAGGAAGCCATCCGCTACGGCTGGAACTACGCCCGGCTGCTCGCGCACGGGCCCAGCCGCGACGCGCTCGTGCCGAGCCCTGTCATGCGGGCCATGGCCGACGGCATGACCGCGCGCGTCGAGGAGCTCACCCGCATCCCGGCGGACGTCCAGGACACCCTGATCACGATCCTGTCGGAGAAGACCCTGCCCATCCCCGAACTGGGGCAGGAGCAGCAGGCCGTTCGCGGCTTCAACCTCATCGCCACCGCCAATGACCGCGACCGGGGGGTCAACGACCTCTCCAGCGCGCTGCGCCGCCGGTTCAACACGGTCGTCCTGCCGCTGCCCGAGACGGCGGAGGCCGAGGTCGACATCGTGGCGCGGCGCGTCGACCAGATCGGGCGCTCCCTCGACCTGCCGGCCGCGCCCGACGGGTTCGACGAGATCCGGCGCGTCGTCACCGTCTTCCGCGAGCTGCGTGACGGCGTGACCGCCGACGGGCGTACGAAGGTCAAGTCGCCCTCGGGGACGCTGTCCACCGCCGAGGCGATCTCCGTCGTCACGGGCGGCCTGGCCCTGGCCGCGCACTTCGGCGACGGCGTGCTGCGGTCCGGCGACGTGGCGGCCGGCATTCTCGGCGCGGTCGTACGCGATCCGGCGGCGGACCGTGTCGTCTGGCAGGAGTACCTGGAGACGGTCGTCCGCGAGAGGGACGGCTGGAAGGACTTCTACCGCGCCTGCCGGGAGGTCTCGGGATGAGGCCGCGCCCGCTGCTGCTGGGCGTGCGCCACCACGGGCCCGGCTCGGCCCGGGCGGTGCTCGCCGCGCTCGAAGCGTCGATGCCCCCGGCCGTGCTGATCGAGGGGCCGCCCGAGGCCGACGCGCTGCTGCCGCTCGCCGCCGACGAGGCGATGCGCCCGCCCGTGGCCCTGCTGGCGCACGTCACGGACGACCCCGGCCGGGCGGCGTTCTGGCCGCTGGCGGAGTTCTCCCCGGAGTGGGTCGCGCTCCGCTGGGCGCTCGGGCACGGCGTACCGGTGCGGTTCATCGACCTCCCGGCGGCCCACTCGCTGGCGCTGAGGGACGAGCGGGAGAGGACGGACGACACGCAGGAGGAGACGCCGCAGGAGGAGCGGCCGGCCGTCGCCCTGGATCCGATCGGCGCGCTCGCGGAGGCCGCCGGCTACGACGATCCGGAGCGGTGGTGGGAGGACGTGGTCGAGCACCGGGGGGCCGGGGCCGCCGATCCGCTCGCGCCGTTCGAGGCGCTCGTGGACGCGATGGGCGCCCTGCGGGAGACGTACGGCGACGGAGGGCACGACCGCGACCGCACCCGCGAGGCGTACATGCGGCTCAAGCTGAGGTCCGCGCGCAAGGAGTTCGGCGACGGCGTCGCCGTGGTCTGCGGTGCGTGGCACCTGCCGGCGCTCGGCGAGAAGGTGGCGACCGCGACCGCCGACCGCGCGGCCCTCAAGGGCCTGCCCAAGGTCAGGGCCGAGATGACATGGGTGCCGTGGACCAACCGCAGGCTGGCCCGGCGCAGCGGATACGGCGCCGGCATCGACTCGCCCGGTTGGTACGGACACCTCTTCGGCGCCCGGGACCGGCCCGTCGAGCGCTGGATGACGAAAGTCGCCGGGCTGCTGCGTGACGAGGACCGGACCGTTTCGCCCGCCCACGTCATCGAAGCCGTACGGCTGGCCGAGACCCTCGCCGTCATGCGCGGACGGCCGCTCGCCGGGCTCACCGAGACGACCGACGCGGTGCGGGCCGTGATGTGCGAGGGCTCCGACGTGCCGCTCGCCCTCGTGCACGACCGCCTCGTCGTCGGAGACGTGCTCGGCGAGGTCCCGGACGCGGCGCCCGCCGTACCGCTGCAACGCGACCTGACCCGCGCGCAGCGCGCACTGCGGCTCAAACCCGAGCCGAGGGAACGCGAACTGGAGCTCGACCTGCGCAAGCCGACCGACGCGGCACGCAGCACGCTGCTGCACCGGCTGCGGCTGCTGTCCGTCGGCTGGGGCGAGCCGGCCGAGGCGCGGGGGAGCACGGGCACGTTCCGGGAGACCTGGCGGCTGCGCTGGGAGCCCGAACTGTCGGTGCGGGTCGCGGAGGCGGGCGTATGGGGCACCACGGTGCTGTCCGCGGCCACCGCCAAGGCGGGGACCGAGGCCGCGTCGGCCACCCTGCTCGCCGACGTCACCGCGCTCGCCGAGCGGTGCCTCCTGGCCGAACTGCCCGATGCCCTCCCGGTGGTCATGCGCGCCCTCGCCGACCGCGCGGCGCTGGACGCGGACGTCGGCCACCTCGCCCAGGCGCTGCCCGCGCTGGCCCGCTCCCTGCGGTACGGCGATGTGCGCGGCACCGACACGGCCGCACTCGGCGAAGTCGCGGCCGGACTCGCCGAGCGGATCTGCGTGGGCCTGCCGCCCGCCTGCACGGGCCTCGACGCGGACGGTGCGGCGGACATGCGCCGCCACCTCGACGCCGTCCACGCGGCCATCGGCCTCCTGACCGGTACCGCACCCGGTGAGCGCCACGACCTGCGGACACGGTGGTCCGCGGTGCTGCGCCGACTCGCCGAACGGGACAGCGTCGGCGGGGAGATCCGGGGCCGGGCCGCGCGGCTGCTGCTGGACGACGGGCGCCTCGCCGAGGACGAGGCGGCGCGCCTCATGTCGCTGGCGCTGTCACCCGGGACCCCACCGGCCGACGCCGCGGCCTGGATCGAGGGCTTCGTCGGCGGCGCGTCCGGCGGTGGAATGCTCCTCGTGCACGACGAGAGGCTTCTCGGTCTGGTCGACGCCTGGCTGACCGGCGTGCCCGGTGTTGCCTTCACCGGCGTACTGCCGCTGCTGCGCCGCACGTTCTCGGCGTACGAGCCGGGAGTGCGCCGCACTCTCGGAGAGCTGCTCCGACGCGGCCCGTCCGCCGCCGGCCCCGCCCCGGCGCAGGCCGGGGCGCCCGGCTTCGGCCCCGGCTTCGACGAGGACCGGGCCGACGCGGTGCTGCCGGTGCTCGCCCTGATCCTCGGCGCGGCGGCCCCGGCGGGCGACGGACCCTCGCCCACCGACGGACCCTCGGCGGGCGTCGGTCCGTCGGCGGGGCGGGCGGCAGTGGTGAGGAGTTCGGCGCTGGGCCGAGAGCCAACCGGTGCGGCGCACACGGGCCTTGCCGGTGGGGACACCGCCTCCGCGACTCGCTCCCTCCCGGCAGAGCCGCCCAACGCCCCGCTGAACAGGGCCGAGCCGGCACCTGAATCCACCAGCGACACGAGCACCCCGCGCGGGCCGGAGCACGCCGAGAACTTCATCGCGGGCTCTCACGGCCCGGGTCGGCCGGAGCCCGTTGAGGGGTTCGCTGTGCGGGACGGCGGGGTGGCGGACGGGGAGCGGCTTCGGCGGTGGCGGCTCGTGCTGGGCGGGGAGGGGGCTGACGGAACCGGGTGCGTCCTGGCCGGCCGGGACGCCGCCATGGACGGGGCGCTGGCCGCGCTGTACGGCGGCGGGCGGGAAAGCGGCCGTCCGTCGGGCCGCACGGCCGGGCTCGGCGCCTCCGCGCCGTCCGTCGCGCGCTGGCTCGGCGACATCCGTACGTACTTCCCCACCTCCGTCGTCCAGGTCATGCAGCACGACGCCATCGAACGGCTGGGGCTGTCGGCGCTGCTGCTGGAACCCGAGATGCTGGAGGCCGTCGAAGCGGACGTGCACCTCGTCGGGACGCTCCTGTCGCTCAACAAGGCGATGCCCGAGACGACGCGGGAAACGGCGCGGGCCGTCGTCCGCAAGGTCGTCACGGACCTGGAGAAGCGGCTCGCCACCCGCACCAGGGCCACCGTCACCGGCGCGCTCGACCGCAGTGCCCGCGTCAGCCGCCCCCGCCACCGGGACATCGACTGGGACCGGACCATCCGCGCCAACCTCAAGAACTACCTTCCCGAGTACCGGACCGTCGTCCCCGAGCGGCTCGTCGGATACGGGCGGGCGTCGCAGTCCGTGAAGAAGGAAGTCGTGCTGTGCATCGACCAGTCCGGGTCGATGGCCGCCTCCGTCGTCTACGCGTCGGTGTTCGGGGCCGTCCTCGCCTCCCTGCGCGCGGTCGACACCCGTCTCGTCGTTTTCGACACCGCCGTCGTCGACCTCACCGACCAGTTGGACGACCCGGTCGACGTCCTGTTCGGCACGCGGCTCGGCGGCGGCACGGACATCAACCGCGCCCTCGCGTACTGCCAGTCGCGCATCACCCGGCCCGCCGAGACCGTCGTCGTACTGATCAGCGACCTCTACGAGGGCGGCATACGCGACGAGATGCTGAAGCGGGTCGCGGCGATGAAGGCGTCGGGCGTGCAGTTCGTGGCCCTGCTCGCGCTCTCCGACGAGGGCGCCCCGGCGTACGACAGGGAACACGCGGCGGCTCTGGCGGCCCTCGGCGCGCCCGCCTTCGCCTGTACGCCGGACCTCTTCCCGGAGGTCATGGCGGCGGCGATCGAAAAACGGCCCCTGCCCATACCGGACGTGGGGACTCATCAGTAACATCCGACTTGCGTGACCCCTGGAGGCTCATGCGAGCATCACCCTCTCGTCACATTCCTCGTGGATCCGTCCACGATCCGCCCATGATCCGTCCCGCGATCGGTCATACGATCCGTCCCCCGTGCGAAGGCGCCGTTCTCCCTTGACCACTCCGGTTGTCGCCCACCTCCTCACCGCCCTGCGCGCGCTGCGCCGGGTGGGGCGGCGGCGTGCGCTGCGGGTGGTGCTCTTTCTGGGGGGCCTGATGGCGTTGGGGTTCCTGTGGGGCGGGCAGGCGCACGCCGTCGAGACGCCGTTGCCGCAGGCCTCGGCCGCCGCCGTGGACGCACCGGCGACAACCGCCCCGACAGCCCCAACGGTCCCAGCGGTTCAGGCCGTCACAGCGGTCGTCGAGGCCTCCGTGGCCCCCGTGACCGCCGCGACCCCCGTGACTTCCGGGGCTCCCGTCGACCCGGTGGACGTGCGCGCGCCGCGGACGGACGCGGTGCGGGAGGTCGTCGAGCCGGTGGCCGAAGCCGTACGGACCGTCACCCGGCCCGTAGGCGAGGTGCAGGACCGCCTCCCCGGGCACCTCCCTGCCGTGCCCGGAGTGCCCGCGCTGCCCGTACCCGGACTACCCGCGTTCCCCGGGCTCCCCGAACTGCCGGGACCCGACGCGCCTTCGGGGCCGCCCGCCTCCACGCCGCCTACCGGCGCGGCCGCGGACTCGCCCGTGGACTCGGCGGCGTCCGTGCGCATCGGCTCCGGCGACCCGACGTCCCGGGCGGCCGGCCGAGGAGACGTGACCGGCGCGGTGGCGGTGGCCGAGCAGGGCGCGTACCCGTACGGCGCGTTCGTCCGGCAGCACGACGGTGCGGACGGCGGTCCGGGCCGCGCGGAGTGCGGCGAGGCACCCGTACCGGCGCCCTCCGGGCCGTGCGGCGACGGGATGCGCCAGACGGCCGGTGACGGCAACTCCGCCCGTTCCGGCGACCGGCCGACGGCCGCGATCACGAGCGGCGGTGCCCGGTTCGGGCTGGTCCGCGGGGCCACGCTGCCGGCGACGGCCGCGCCGACGTACGACCGACCGCACGAAATCCTCGAATTCCCCGGCTAGGGCGGACCTTCCCCGCTCCATGACCTGCCGCGCGGGGGCGGGACAGGTCTGCCCGCCATCCGGAGTATCCGGAAAGCCGATTGAATTCGAAGGATTTGAAGCAAGCATGAACAAGAACATCCGCCGTTCCATCGCCGTCGCCGCAACCGCCGGCGGAATGTGGGCCCTCGGCACCGCAGCCGCGAGCGCGGCCGAGCTGCCCGTATCGGTGCCGCTGTCCTCCCCCGACACGGTGTCCGACGCCATGACGGACGTCGAGGACGCCACGGCCCTGGCCCAGGACGAAGCCACCGGTGCGGTCGCCGAGGTCACCCGGGCCGCGAAGGTCGCCAAGGCCCCGCAGGCCGCCCAGGTGACCAAGGCCGCCACAACCGCCGTGACCGGCACGTCCGACGCCGTCGCCGACGCGGCGAACGCCGACGCCGCCGACGTCTCCCGCGCCGCAGCCGACGCCATAGACGTCCGGGCGGCCGGTGTCGACGCCGATGCCGAGATCGACTACCTCTTCGGGCCGCTGTCGGCCTTCGCCTCCGATGCCCGTCAGGCGCCGAGCGAGATCCGGAGCGAGGCCCCCGGACACGTCCACGGAGCCGTGGCCGACGCCACCCCGCTCGCCCACGCCGTGGCCGAGGACACGCTGCCGCCCATCGCCGCCCGCGCCGTGCACGGCGTGCTGCCCGTCGCCGGCGGGGCGGTCGGCGACGCCGGCGGCCTCGCCCAGGGCGCGGTCGGTGACGTGACGCCGTTCGCGGGCGGTGTCGTGGGCGGCGTCCAGCCGTTCGCCGGCGACGTCGTCTCCGAGGTCGGCCCGTTCGCGGGTGGCGTCCACGGCGCGGTCCAGCCGCTGGTGCGGACCGTGGTCGACCACGTCGAGCCGGTCGCGTACGGCGTCGGCGGCAGCGCCCACACCCTGGCGCACGGTGTGGCCGGCGACGTCTCGCCGTTCGCCGGCGGCGTCGTGTCGGACGTCCAGCCGTTCGCGCGGGACCTGTCCGGCACGGTCGTCTCCACCCCGCTGGCCGCCAACGCGGTCTCCGGTGCGCAGGACGCCGCCGGTTCGGTCACCCCGGGATACGCGGCGTACCTCACCCAGGGCATCTGACAGCGCCGTTCGGCGTACGGCATGTGACAGGGCACCCGGCCGGCGGGTCGGGTGCCACTCGGGCGGTCTCCATTGGGGTGGAGGCCGCCCGGTCCCGTAAGTGGGGGCCGCGCACGCGCGGTGGAGGCCGCCCGGTCCCATGGGTGGGAGCCGCCCGGCTCCGAGGCGGCGGCCGCCCCGGCCCGTATCCCGCGCCCGACCTGCGGCGCGCGCGGTAGCACGTGCGCTCCGTGACCGGCTGTGACCGGTATCACCGCTCAGGTGTGATCTGCGATTTAGGGACCTGTGGCCCACGGGGATAACCTGCGAGACGGACATGCCGCGTACCGGACACCGTTACGCCTCCCTTGTGACAGCGCCGTCACGTTGCCCTTCGCGGCACGCCCATATGGAGACAACGCAACGAACCGCGATCACCAGAAAAGGGACGGACGCGCGTGGACCTGTTCGAGTACCAGGCGAGGGACCTCTTCGCCAAGCACGGTGTACCGGTGCTGGCCGGTGAAGTCATCGAAACGCCTGAGGCGGCGCGCGAGGCCACTGAGCGGCTGGGCGGCAAGTCGGTCGTCAAGGCGCAGGTGAAGGTCGGCGGCCGCGGAAAGGCCGGCGGCGTCAAGCTCGCCGCGACGCCGGACGAGGCCGTCGCCCGGGCGACGGACATCCTCGGGATGGACATCAAGGGCCACACGGTCCACAAGGTGATGATCGCCGAGACCGCGCCCGAGATCGCCGAGGAGTACTACGTCTCGTACCTCCTCGACCGCACGAACCGCACCTTCCTCGCCATGGCGTCCGTACAGGGCGGCATGGACATCGAGGAGGTCGCGGAGAAGACCCCCGAGGCGCTCGCCAAGGTCCCGGTCAACGCCAACGACGGCGTGACGATCGAGAAGGCCCGCGAGATCGTCGCCCAGGCGAAGTTCCCGGCCGAGGTCGCCGAGCAGGTCGCCGAGGTCCTGGTGACGCTGTGGGACACCTTCGTCGCCGAGGACGCGCTCCTCGTCGAGGTCAACCCCCTCGCGAAGGTCGCCGACGGCCGCATCATCGCCCTCGACGGCAAGGTGTCTCTCGACGAGAACGCCGAGTTCCGTCAGCCGGGCCACGAGGAGTTCGTGGACCACGCCGCAGCCAACCCGCTCGAGGCTGCCGCGAAGGCCAAGAACCTCAACTACGTCAAGCTCGACGGCGAGGTCGGCATCATCGGCAACGGCGCCGGCCTGGTCATGTCGACCCTGGACGTCGTCGCGTACGCCGGTGAGAACCACGGCAACGTGAAGCCCGCCAACTTCCTCGACATCGGTGGCGGCGCCTCCGCCGAGGTCATGGCGAACGGCCTGGAGATCATCCTCGGCGACCCGGACGTCAAGTCCGTGTTCGTCAACGTCTTCGGCGGCATCACCGCCTGCGACGAGGTCGCCAACGGCATCGTCCAGGCGCTCGCGCTGCTGAAGAGCAAGGGCGAGGAAGTCACCAAGCCGCTGGTCGTGCGCCTCGACGGCAACAACGCGGAGCTGGGTCGCAAGATCCTCTCCGACGCGAACCACCCGCTCGTTCAGCGCGTGGACACCATGGACGGCGCGGCCGACAAGGCCGCCGAGCTCGCCGCGGCTGCGAAGTAAGGGACGAGGGACTCCAACACCATGGCTATCTTCCTCACCAAGGACAGCAAGGTCATCGTCCAGGGGATGACCGGCGCCACGGGCATGAAGCACACCAAGCTCATGCTGGCCGACGGCACCAACATCGTCGGTGGCGTGAACCCGCGCAAGGCCGGCACGTCCGTCGACTTCGACGGCACCGAGGTCCCGGTCTTCGGCTCCGTCAAGGAGGCGATGGAGAAGACCGGCGCCGACGTGTCGGTCCTCTTCGTGCCGCCGGCCTTCGCGAAGGCCGCCGTCGTCGAGGCGATCGACGCCGAGATCCCGCTGGCCGTCGTCATCACCGAGGGCATCGCGGTCCACGACTCCGCCGCGTTCTGGGCGTACGCCGGTGCCAAGGGCAACAAGACCCGCATCATCGGCCCGAACTGCCCCGGCCTCATCACGCCGGGCCAGTCCAACGCCGGCATCATCCCGGGCGACATCACCAAGCCCGGCCGCATCGGTCTCGTGTCGAAGTCCGGCACGCTGACCTACCAGATGATGTACGAGCTCCGTGACATCGGCTTCTCGTCCGCCGTCGGCATCGGTGGCGACCCGGTCATCGGCACCACGCACATCGACGCGCTCGCCGCGTTCGAGGCCGACCCCGACACCGACCTGATCGTCATGATCGGTGAGATCGGTGGCGACGCCGAGGAGCGTGCCGCGGACTACATCGCGAAGAACGTGACGAAGCCGGTCGTCGGCTACGTCGCGGGCTTCACGGCGCCCGAGGGCAAGACCATGGGTCACGCCGGCGCCATCGTCTCCGGTTCTTCTGGCACCGCACAGGCCAAGAAGGAGGCCCTCGAGGCCGCCGGCGTCAAGGTCGGCAAGACGCCGACCGAGACGGCCAAGCTGGCCCGCGCCATCCTGGCGGGCTAGTCACGTCGCCGCCGCTGCCGCCGCCTCGCGCGCGGTGCGGTGGTGACCCGGTACGGGCCCGTATCCCCTGGTCAGGGGGTACGGGCCCGTCCGTGTTCCGGTCAGCGTGTCTCCGGCACCAGGCGGGGCGGGCCCGTCACGGGGGCCTCGTGCAGCAGGCTGCGCAGTTCCTCGTCGTGGGGAGTCAGCGGCTGCGGCCCGGCACGCATGGGGACGCCGCGCACCGGTTCGCCGGGCGCCTGCGGGGGCTCGTACCGCGTGGGGGCGGTGACCAGGGTGAAACCCGTGGCGCTGACGATCATCGCCGTGAAGAAGAGCGCGGCACGCGTCCAGAACCTCGCCCTGCGCTCGCTGCCCATGCGCACGGCCCGGGCGGGCGGCAGCCTGACGGGCGGCGCCGTGACCATCTCGGCCAGCCGGCCGAGCCGCTCCCTGATCATCGCGGACTGCTCGGCGGGGCCGGCGTCGGCGAGTTCCGGCAGATGGTGGGCGATCACGGCACGCGCGTGGAGCAGACGGTTCGCCGTGGCCGGAGTGCTCGCCTCCGTCTCGGCCGCCGTGTCGGGCAGGTCCAGGCCGAGGCCGTCGTACAGGAGAAGCGTGCGGCGGTGGGCGGGCGGCAGCGACAGCAGCGCCTGGAGCAGGACCCGGCGGTCGCGGTCGGCGGGGCGGCGGTCGTGGCGCTTGTGCGCGCGGCGCAGGCGGTGCCAGGGGGAGAGCGCGTACTCGTACGCCGCTGCCCTCAGCCAGCTCTCGGGGTGGCGGTCCCTGGCCACGGCGGGCCAGCGCTCCCAGGCCAGGCGGAAGGCGTACTCGACGGCCTCGCGGGCCAGGCGCCGGTTGCCGGTGAGGACGTACGTCTGGCTCAGCAGGGCGGTGGCGCAGTCGTCGTAGAGGCTGTCGAACGCCTGGGCGGGGGTGCGGGTGGCTTCCGGCGCTGTCGTGCCCGGGGTCGCGGTTGCTCGCGCTTCGAGGTCGGTGCCCAGTGTTGCGGTCGCGGCTGCGGTCGCGAGGGCTGCGGGGTCGGTCTCCAGAGGTGCGGTCGCGGGGGCCGCGGGGTCGGTGCCGCGCCCGGGCGTCTCCTCGGGTGCCGAACGTTCGGGTACGTCGGCCGGTTCGGGGGAGTCGCCTTCGGCACCCTGCGGGGAGCGCCCGGACGCGTCCCCTCCCGGCACTGGGTCGACTGTCGCGGCGGCGGCCGGCTCCTCCTCCGTGGTGTCCGTGCTGCCGGTGGCCAGCAGTCTGGCGTACGCCGCCCGTTTGCGGCGCTTGGGGTTCGAGCGGCCGGACTCCCACGCCTTGACCGCCTCCCGCGTGACACCGAGGGCCGCCGCCACCTCCTCCAGGGTCATCGCCTTCGCCTCGCGCAGCCTGCGCCGCTCCTTGGGGGACGGCAGCGGGTCGGCGGGGGCGGTTTCAATGCTTTGCGTCACGAAAGTCCCCCCGCGGCGCTACTCCCGGCGAAAAAGTACATAAACGTATATTGAGCGACACGGCAGTCATTCGCCCGTTACACGGATTGAGCGCGTGTCGTTGACAGCATGGCCGGGTGACTCAAGTGACCCCGCGCGGTACCTGGGTGCCGTCCGTCCCCAGCCGCTCCTCGGCGCAGGCCGCCTGCTGCGTGCGGGGGGTGGTCGCGGCGGGACTCGGCCTCGGGTCCTTCGCCGTCCTGGTGACCGTGCTGTGGATCAGCTCGCCGCACCCCGACAGCGGCCCCGGCGGGGCCCTGCGGGTCGCCGCCGGTCTGTGGCTGCTCGCCCACGGCGTCGAGCTCGTCCGGTACGACACCCTCTCCGGGCTCCCCGCGCCCGTCGGACTGACCCCGATGCTCCTCGTCGCGCTGCCGCTGTGGCTCACCCACCGGGCCGCGCGGGACGCGGTCGACGGCGGCGGGGGCGAGGAGGGGGAGAGCGGCCCCCGGGTGTCCGGCGGGGTCGCCCTGTGCGGGGTGGTCGGGGGCTATGCGGCCGTCGGCGCCGCCGCGTTCCTGTACGCGTACGGGGGGCCGCTGCCGGCGGCCCCGCTGAGTGCGGTGCTGCACCTGCCCCTCGTCGCGGCCCTGGGAGCCGGAGCCGGGGTGTGGACGGGGGGCGGGCTGCCGCTCGCGGGATGGCCGCAGGGCGTGCGGGAGGTGGTCGTGCGCCCCCGGTTCCGGGTCGCGCTGCGTGCCGCCGGGGCGGGGGTCGTGGGGCTGGTGGGCGGTGGCGGGGTGGTCGCGCTCGCGGGGCTGGTGTGGCATGCCGGGGCGGCGCAGGCGGTGTTCCTCCAGCTCGCGGGCGACTGGTCGGGGCGGCTCGCGCTGGCACTGCTGGTCGTGGCGCTCGCGCCCAACGCCGCCGTGTGGGGCGCCGCGTACGGGCTCGGTCCCGGGTTCGCCCTCGGTACGGGCGCGACCGTCGCGCCCCTGGGCGTATGGGGCACGCCTGCGCTGCCGCACTTCCCGCTGCTGGCGGCGCTGCCGGGCGGAACGGGGCCCATCCCTGTGCAGTGGGCGACGCTCGCGGTGCCGGTGGGGGCGGCCGGCGCGCTCGCGTGGTTCACCGTACGCGCCGCCGCGCCGCCCTTCGCCGTACGGGAGGAAGCATGGAGCGCCCGGGACACGGCCGCCGCCGCGGCTCTCGCGGGCGTGGGGTGCGGGGCGGGGGCGGCGGTGCTGGCGGCCCTGGCCGGGGGGCCGCTGGGCGTGCGGGCGCTGTCGGAGTTCGGGCCGGTGTGGTGGCTGACGGGCGGCGCGGCGGCGGTGTGGACCGTGGCGCTGGGCGTCCCGGCCGCGCTGATCCTGCGCGCGTGGCGGCTGCGCGACCGGACGCCCCGGTCCTGGCGGAGGGCGGCGAAGACGGAGGAGGCCGGTGTGGCGCCGGTGGTCAGTGCGGTGCGTCCGGCGGAGGTGGCCGGCGGCGAGGACACCGGTGCGGCGAAGCGCCGCTGGTGGCGGCGGGGGAGCACCGGCACGGAGACCGAGCGGACCGCATCCGCGGACGACGACGGCACGAGCGGCGCGGGGCGCCGTTGGTGGCGGCCGCGGCGCGCGGACGGCGCGGACGGCGCGGACGGCGTTACGTCGGGTTCCGCCCCGCGGCGCGTGGACGGTGGCGGGAGCGGTACGGCGGGTTCCGCCCCGTGGTGGCGGGCGCGGCGCGCAATGGGCGGGCAGAGCGGTACGTCGGGTTCCGCCCCGTGGTGGCGACCCGGCGGGACCGGCGGCGACACCGGGCCTTACGACAGCGAGGCCGACTTCCTGCCCATCGGCGACCCCGACGCCACGGTCGGCGCCGACTGGCACGAGAGCGGCTCGCGCGAGCTGCGGTGGGCGGCCCTCAAGGAGGCGTCCGGCGGCCTGATGGCCGCTTTCCCGGCCCCCTCCACAACCCCGGAAGAACCGAACCCCGCGAAGCAGCACCCGTCCGGACCGCCCCCGCGAACCGGACCCGGCGTACCGGCCGAACCGCCCCCGGCGAACGGGCCGGTCGTACGGGCCGAACCGCCCCCGGCGCCCCCCACGGGCCCGGAGGAACCGGGGACCCCGAAGGCGTAGCCGCTCGCACTGCCCGCACCGCCGGCACCGCCCCGCGTGGCTCGGCCGGGAGTGCCTGCGGCCCCGCCCGGCGTACCCGCCGATCGTGCCGTCAGCGGTCGTCAGCGGTCGTCAGCGGTCGTCAGCGGTCGTCAGCGGTCGTCACGGGCCCCCGGAACCGGGGCCGTGAAGGCGCAGCCACCCGCTCCGTGTCCCCGGGCGGGCCGCCGGAGACCGCCCGCTACTCCTTCACGCCGAAGACCGGGCGCAGCGGCTTCGGCAGCAGGTCGTTGCAGGACGCCTGGGCCGACTGCGTCAGAGAGTCCTGCACGCAGGTGTAGTAGTCGCGATAGACGAGCTGGACCGTGAAGGTCGTCGCCACGATCACCAGCGCCAGCGCCGCCGTGACCAGGCCGCTCACCGCCGCCGTCGTCAGCGGCCTGCCGCCGCCCGCCGGTGCGGCGGAGGCCGGTGCGTCGGCGGTCGACGCCGTGCCCGGGCCGCGGCCGGGCTTCGCCCGCAGCGCGCTGATGCCCCAGTAGAGGGCCAGCGCGCCCAGCAGCAGCGCGACCTCGGGAAGGTCGAAGAGCGCGAAGAAGAAGGCCCACATGCCGGAGAGCAGCGCGTAACGCGCCCGGCGCTGCGCGGGGTCCGTCGGGTCCCAGCGCAGACCGGGACCGTTTCCGCCCTGCCCCTCTGGGTCGGCCGGCCGCTTGGGGCCGCCGAAGCCGCCGCTCTGGCGGCCGGGCTGGCGGGGGCTCCACTGGCCGGTCGGCGGACCGTCCTGCTGCTCCCCGCCGTCGTCCTGACCGCCGCCGTTCACGGGTTCGCGGGGCTGCCAGGGCTGGTCGGGCTGCCCCTCGGGCGGCGGCGCGAACGGGTTGTCGTCGCCCTGCGGCGACGACGGCGGGGTCGACGAGGACTGGCGTTCCCGCAGCAGCAACTGAGAACCCCGCTGTCCGGCATGCGTCGCGGAAAGCGGCAGGCGGAGAGCCGCGCGGCGGCGTCGGTCCGTCATCTGGTGAACGTCTTCCCCTCAGACCCGGTGCACAGAGGGTCTTGTGTGTCGATCTGTTCCCGTCCGGAGACGGATTGTCCCAGTCCGCAGAACGGACCTGTCCCCTGACGCTACCTCCCGGCCACGTACCCGTCCCGTGGGGGCCGCTCGGTGTGCCGGTATCGTTGCCGACGGTTGACGCCTTCGTAGAGTTCCCCGTATCGGGGGACCCGATTCGTTCGTACGACCATACAAACCGCACCATCCGCGAGAAAGAGACCCACTGTGGCCTCCCCGCCTGCCTCCCCCCGCCCCCCCGGCACACCCGCCCGCCTCGTCGTGCTGGTCTCCGGTTCCGGCACGAACCTCCAGGCCCTGCTCGACGCCATCGGCGACGATCCCGCGGCCTACGGCGCCCAGGTCGTGGCCGTCGGCGCGGACCGGGACGGCATCGCGGGTCTCGAACGCGCCGAACGCGCCGGGCTGCCGACCTTCGTCCGCCGCGTGAAGGACTACGGCACGCGCGAGGAATGGGACGCCGCGCTGGCCGAGGCCACGGCGGCGTACGAGCCCGACCTGGTCGTGTCCGCCGGCTTCATGAAGATCGTGGGAAAGGCCTTCCTCGCGCGCTTTGGGGGCCGCTGCGTGAACACCCACCCCGCCCTGCTCCCCAGCTTCCCCGGGGCCCACGGCGTACGGGACGCTCTCGCGTACGGCGCGAAGGTCACCGGATGCACGGTCCACTTCGTCGACGACGGCGTCGACACCGGCCCGATCATCGCGCAGGGCGTGGTCGAGATCCGGGACGAGGACGATGAAGCCGCTCTTCATGAGCGCATCAAGGAAGTCGAGCGACGGCTGCTCGTCGATGTCGTGGGGCGCCTGGCCCGTAACGGCTTTCACATTGAGGGACGAAAGGTAGTTATCCAGTGACCGCCGAAGGTACGAAGCGGCCCATCCGCCGCGCGTTGGTCAGCGTCTACGACAAGACGGGCCTCGAAGAGCTGGCCCGCGGCCTGCACGAGGCGGGCGTCACCCTCGTCTCGACCGGCTCCACCGCCGGCAGGATCGCCGCGGCCGGCGTCCCGGTCACCAAGGTCGAGGAGCTCACCGGCTTCCCCGAGTGCCTCGACGGCCGGGTCAAGACGCTGCACCCGCGCGTGCACGCCGGCATCCTCGCCGACCTGCGGCTCGACGCGCACCGCGCGCAGCTCGAAGAGCTCGGCGTGGAGCCGTTCGACCTCGTGGTCGTCAACCTCTACCCGTTCAAGGAGACCGTCGCCTCCGGCGCCACGGCCGACGAGTGCGTCGAGCAGATCGACATCGGCGGCCCGTCGATGGTCCGCGCCGCCGCCAAGAACCACCCCTCCGTCGCGGTCGTCACCAGCCCCGAGCGGTACGCCGACGTCCTCGACGCCGTCCAGGGCGGCGGTTTCGACCTCACCACCCGCAAGCGCCTCGCCGCCGAAGCCTTCCAGCACACGGCCGCGTACGACGTCGCCGTCGCTTCGTGGTTCGCCGCCGACTACGCGGCGGCCGACGACAGCGGCTTCCCCGACTTCCTCGGCTCGACGTACGCCCGCAAGAACGTGCTCCGGTACGGCGAGAACCCGCACCAGCCCGCGGCCCTCTACACCTCCGGCACGGGCGGCCTCGCGGAGGCGGAGCAGCTGCACGGCAAGGAGATGTCGTACAACAACTTCACGGACACGGAGGCCGCGCGGCGCGCCGCGTACGACCAGACCGAGCCGTGTGTCGCGATCATCAAGCACGCCAACCCGTGCGGCATCGCGGTCGGCGCCGACGTCGCCGAGGCGCACCGCAAGGCGCACGCCTGCGACCCGCTGTCCGCCTTCGGCGGCGTGATCGCCGTGAACC
Organism: Streptomyces sp. NPDC054887; assembly: GCF_053610585.1. NCBI lineage: Bacteria > Bacillati > Actinomycetota > Actinomycetes > Kitasatosporales > Streptomycetaceae > Streptomyces > Streptomyces sp. NPDC054887. Next base: position 30,108 of record NZ_JBSGYQ010000082.1, read on the forward strand.
GCCCGGTGTCCGTGGAGATGGCCGAGCAGGTCGCCGAGATCTTCACCGAGGTCATCGTCGCCCCGGGCTACGAGGACGGCGCCGTCGAGGTGCTGGCCCGCAAGAAGAACATCCGTGTGCTCGTCTGCCCCGACGCCCCGTCCGACGAGGTCGAGGTCAAGGCGATCGACGGCGGTGCGCTGCTCCAGGTCACCGACCGGCTCCAGGCCGAGGGCGACGACCCGTCGACCTGGACGCTGGCCACCGGCGAGGCGCTGTCCGACGCCGAACTCGCCGAGCTGGCCTTCGCCTGGCGCGCCTGCCGCGCCGTGAAGTCCAACGCGATCCTGCTCGCCAAGGGCGGCGCGTCGGTCGGCGTCGGCATGGGCCAGGTCAACCGCGTCGACTCCGCGAAGCTCGCGGTGGAGCGTGCGGGCGCTGAGCGCGCCCAGGGCGCGTACGCCGCCTCCGACGCGTTCTTCCCGTTCCCGGACGGCCTGGAGATCCTGCTGAACGCGGGCGTCAAGGCCGTGGTCCAGCCCGGCGGTTCGGTCCGCGACGAGCAGGTCGTCGAGGCCGCGAAGAAGGCCGGCGCGACGATGTACTTCACCGGCACGCGCCACTTCTTCCACTGACGCCGCCGACGTCACGGACGTCTCCGACGCGGAACGCGCGCTGTATCTTAAACACAACAGACGCTGCCGAAGAACA
>NZ_JBSGYQ010000083.1:0-30702 GCF_053610585.1 Streptomyces sp. NPDC054887
GGCTCCTACCGGCTCGCCCTGCGCGCCCTCGCCGAGGAACTCGACGGCTGACGGGGCACTCTGGACCCGCCCCCGCCGTTCACAGTAGAACGGCGGGGGCAGGTACCTTTCGGTAGGCCCGGGCCGTCCTGGCCCGCCAAGAGTCGCCTGTACGAGACGGAGTCGCACCGGATGCAGCACGCAGTGGGGGCTCCGCTGCCACCGCCCCAGAGGCCCGCCGCAGGGTGGGCACACGGCGCCCCGCACCCCGCAGGACCCCATGCCGGGCCGCCTGCCGGTCCCGCCGGACCCCCCGCGCCCCACGGGCCCCCGCACCCGCCCCAGGCCCCACAGGCCCCCGCTCCCGGCTGGAACGGGCCCGCGCAGCACGGCCCCCACGCCTCGATGCCGCCCGCCCGGGAGTCCACCGGGCACATCCAGCTGCCGCCCGGCGGCCCCGTGCCCGTACCGGCCCCGCCGCCGGCCGCCGCGCCCACCGACACCGGCGGCACGACGCTCGCTGTGCTGCTCATCGGCCCGGCGGGCGCGGGCAAGACGACCGTCGCCAAGCACTGGGCGCGGCACCGCCGCGTGCCGACCGCGCACATCAGCCTGGACGACGTACGCGAATGGGTGTGCTCGGGGTTCGCCGACCCGCAGTCCGGCTGGAACGACCAGTCCGAGGCCCAGTACCGCCTGGCCCGCCGCACCTGCGGCTTCGCCGCCCGCAACTTCCTGGCCAACGGCATCTCGTGCATCGTCGACGACGCCGTCTTCCCGGACCGCCCCGTCGTCGGGCTCGGCGGCTGGAAGCGCCACGTGGGGCCCGGCCTGCTGCCCGTGGTGATCCTCCCCGGCCTGGAGATCGTCCTGGAGCGCAACGCGCAGCGCAGCGGCAACCGGCGCCTGTCGGACGAGGAAGTCGCCCGTATCCACGGCCGGATGGCCGGGTGGTACGGGTCGGGGCTGCCCATCATCGACAACTCGCAGTACGACGTGCCGACCACGGCCCGCGTCCTGGACGAGGTGCTGGCCCGCTCCATAGCCAGCCCGCCCGCCTGGTAGAGCCCGGCGCCCACCGCGCGGCGGCGTGGACGGGACCGTGCGTCCGAGGGGCGGCGCCGCGCCGCCCGGTCGGACGCGCTGAACCGGCCGGACGGCGGCCGCGCTCGTACGCTCGAAGCATGTCAGAGCTGTATGCGGTCCGCCGTGGACGGCTGCGCGACCGGTGCGCCGCTGCCGGCAGCGCCGCCGCACTGGTCTCCCGTCCCGCCAACGTCCGCTACCTCGCGGGCGGAGCGCCACCCGGCTCCGTACTGCTGCTCGGGCCGGCCGAGGACGCGCTGATCTGCCCCGGTGCGCCGGTGGCCGACCCGGGGCAGGGCCGCCCCGACGAACAGCTGCGGGTCACGGTGCTGCCCGCGCCCGGCGGCGACACCGTCGTCGCGGCGGCGCGCACGGCCTCGGCGGCCGGCGCCGAGTCGCTCGCCGTCGAGGAGAACCACCTGACCGTCGCAAGGCACCGGGCCCTGGGGGCCGTCGCGCCCCGGCTGCGCCTGGGCGACCTGTCCGGCGCCGTCGAGCAGCTGCGGATCGTCAAGGACGAGGAAGAGATCGCCTGCCTGCGGATCGCGGCGGAGATCACCGACCAGGCCCTCGGAGAACTGCTCGAATCGATCCTGGTCGGCCGCACCGAACGGCACCTGGCGCTGGAGCTGGAGCGCCGCCTCGTCGATCACGGCGCCGACGGGACCGCCTTCCCCACCTCGGTCGCCACCGGCCTGAACGCGGGCCTCGGGCGGCACCGGCCGTCGGACCGCCGGGTCGAGGAGGGTGATTTCCTCTCCGTCTGCCTCGGCGCGAACTACCGGGGCTACCGCTGCGAGATCGGCCGCACGTTCGTCATCGGCACGACGCCCGCCGACTGGCAGATCGAGCTGTACGACATCGTATTCGCCGCTCAGCGGGCGGGCCGGGAGGCGCTCGTGCCGGGCGCGGAGTACCGGGAAGTCGACCGCGCGGCCCGCCACGTACTCGCCGCCGCGGGCCACAACGAGGTCCTCCCGCCGCGGACCGGGCACGGTGTCGGGCTCGAAATCGAGGAGGACCCGCAGTTGGCACCTGCGGCCATGGGTAAACTGGACGCTTGTGTGCCGGTCACCGTCGAACCGGGGGTCCACCTCCCGGGCCGGGGCGGTGTCCGGATCGATGACACGCTCGTCGTGCGCCCCGATGCGGACGGCGGACCCGAGCTACTCACCATCACGACCAAGGAGCTGCTCGCGCTGTAGTACAGCGCCACACTGCGACCTCCCGGTCACAGCAGCCCCACCAGCCTTCAGTCCAGGAGATTCCGCAACCGTGGCTTCCACGAACGACCTCAAGAACGGCATGGTGCTCAAGCTCGACGGGGGCCAGCTCTGGTCCGTCGTCGAGTTCCAGCACGTCAAGCCCGGCAAGGGCCCTGCCTTCGTGCGCACCAAGCTCAAGAACGTGCTCTCCGGCAAGGTCGTCGACAAGACCTTCAACGCCGGCGTGAAGGTCGAGACGGCCACCATTGACCGACGCGACATGCAGTTCTCGTACATGGACGGCGAGTACTTCGTCTTCATGGACATGGACACCTACGACCAGCTCATGGTCGACCGCAAGGCCGTCGGCGACGCCGCCAACTTCCTGATCGAGGGCTTCACCGCCTCCGTCGCCCAGCACGAGGGCGCGGTGCTCTACGTCGAGCTCCCCGCCGCGGTCGAGCTCACCATCGAGCACACCGACCCGGGCGTCCAGGGCGACCGCTCCACCGGCGGCACCAAGCCGGCGAAGCTGGAGACCGGCCACGAGATCCAGGTGCCGCTCTTCATCACCACCGGTGAGAAGATCAAGGTCGACACCCGCACGAGCGATTACCTCGGCCGGGTGAACAGCTAACCGTGGCTGCCCGGAACACGGCGCGCAAGCGCGCCTTCCAGATCCTGTTCGAGGCCGACCAGCGCGGCGAGTCCGTGCAGACGGTCCTCGCGGACTGGATGCGGCACGCCAGGACCGACACCCGTCAGCCGCCAGTCAGCGAGTTCACGATGCAGCTCGTCGAGGGGTACGCGCAGTACGCGGACCGCATCGAGGAGCTCATGGCGACGTACGCGGTCGACTGGGAGATCGACAGGATGCCGGTCGTCGACCGCAACATCCTGCGGCTCGGCACGTACGAGCTGGTGTGGATGGACGAGACGCCCGACGCGGTGGTGATCGACGAGGCGGTGCAGCTCGCCAAGGAGTTCTCCACCGACGACTCACCGTCCTTCGTGAACGGTCTCCTCGGCCGTTTCAAGGACCTCAAGCCGAATCTGCGGCGCGAATAACCGCCGCCCGGCTCCCAGCACGGCGCAAAGGGCCCGCGGTACGCCTCACGGTGTACCGGGGGCCCTTTTCGCTTACGGTCTCCGGCGAGAACAGGCGTTGTGGCCACAAGACACACGAAAACGCCGGGTCCGGCGGAAGCCCGAAAAGCTACCGCCGGATCCGGCGTTACGTTTCTGCTGGTGGTGCTACGACCTACAGGTCGTCGTGGGCGACCGCGCGGCGCGCGTCCGCGTCCAGCACACCCCAGCTGATCAGCTGCTCGGTGAGGACCGAGGGGGACTGGTCGTAAATGACGGCGAGGGTGCGCAGGTCGTCCTGGCGGATCGACAGCACCTTGCCGTTGTAGTCGCCGCGCTGCGACTGGATGGTCGCGGCGTAGCGCTGGAGCGGGCCCGCCTTCTCGGCCGGCACGTGGGCAAGTCGCTCCAGGTCCAGGCGGAGCTTCGGCGGCGGCTCGGCGGCGCCGCCGGGCGTCGTGCCCGGCAGGAGCTCCTGCACCGGTACGCCGTAGAAGTCCGCGAGCTCGGCGAGGCGCTGCACGGTCACGGCGCGGTCGCCGCGCTCGTACGAGCCGACCACGACGGCCTTCCAGCGGCCCTGGGACTTCTCCTCGACACCGTGGAGGGAAAGGCCCTGCTGGGTGCGGATGGCGCGGAGCTTGGCCCCGAGCTGTTTTGCGTATTCGCTGGACATATGGCTCCCCGGACGCAGACTGGTAACTCACTGTGAGGTTACGCAGCGTTACTTGGGTGCGTCAAGCCGAATGGGGCCAGACCGCCTACTCGTGGGGTCTCGCAAGGGTTGCCGAATAGTGCTGGTACCGTGGTGACGCAATTCCGACGTCCTTTAAGGTCCGTCCCGTGAGGCGGAGAAGGAGGTCCGTTTCCAATGGACACGGTTGAATCCGATGCTCCGCGGCCCGTACTCGAGGGTCCCGACATCGAGCGGGTACTGACCCGCATCGCCCACGAGATCGTCGAGCGCGCCAAGGGCGCTGACGACGTGGTGCTCCTCGGCATCCCCACCCGCGGCGTCTTCCTGGCCCGCCGGCTGGCCGCCAGGCTCGAACAGATCACCGGCCGCACGATGCCGGTCGGCTCTCTCGACATCACCATGTACCGCGACGACCTGCGCCTGCGCCCGGCGCGGGCCCTCGCCCGTACCGAGATCCCCGGTGACGGCATCGAGGACCGGCTCGTCGTCCTCGTCGACGACGTGCTGTTCTCCGGCCGCACGATCCGGGCCGCGCTCGACGCGCTCGGCGACATCGGCCGCCCGCGCGCCGTTCAGCTGGCGGTCCTCGTCGACCGCGGCCACCGGGAACTGCCGATCCGCGCCGACTACGTCGGCAAGAACCTCCCCACGTCGCTGCGGGAGACGGTCAAGGTCCAGCTCTCCGAGGAGGACGGCCGCGACGCCGTGCTGCTCGGCCTCCAGCAGACCGCTCCGGCCGGCGAGCAGTAGCGCAGCCCCCGTACGGACCCGGACAACCCGGGCCCGCGCACCGGTCTGCCCTCCTGCCCGCCTCCACACACGCGCCCCTCACCGAACCACGGAGCACCAGATGAAGCGTCACCTCATCTCGGCCGCCGACCTCACCCGCGACGACGCCGTGCTGATCCTCGACACCGCCGAGGAGATGGCCCGCGTCGCGGACCGGCCGATCAAGAAGCTGCCGACCCTGCGCGGCCGCACGGTCGTCAACCTCTTCTTCGAGGACTCGACCCGCACCCGCATCTCCTTCGAGGCCGCCGCCAAGCGCCTCTCCGCCGACGTCATCAACTTCTCCGCGAAGGGCTCGTCGGTCTCCAAGGGCGAGTCGCTCAAGGACACCGCGCTCACCCTGGAGGCGATGGGGGCCGACGCCGTCGTCATCCGGCACCACGCCTCCGGCGCGCCCTACCGCCTCGCCACCTCCGGCTGGATCGACGGGGCGGTCGTCAACGCGGGCGACGGCACGCACGAGCACCCCACGCAGGCCCTGCTCGACGCCTTCACGATGCGCCGCAGGCTCGTCGGCCCCGACGCCGGCATCGGACGCGACCTCGACGGCCGCCGGATCACGATCGTGGGCGACGTACTGCACAGCCGCGTGGCGCGCTCCAACGTCCACCTGCTGCACACCCTGGGCGCCGAGGTCACCCTCGTCGCCCCGCCGACGCTGGTCCCGATCGGCGTCGAGCACTGGCCGTGCCGGGTCTCGTACGACCTCGACGAGGTGCTGCCGAAGTCCGACGCGGTGATGATGCTGCGTGTGCAGCGAGAGCGGATGAACGCCGCCTTCTTCCCCACCGAGCGCGAGTACTCGCGGCGCTACGGCCTGGACGGGGACCGGATGGCACGGATGCCCGAGCACGCCATCGTGATGCACCCCGGCCCGATGAACCGGGGCATGGAGATCACCGCGCAGGTCGCCGACTCCGACCGCTGCACCGCCGTCGAGCAGGTCGCCAACGGCGTCTCGACCCGGATGGCCGTCCTGTACCTGCTTCTGGGCGGCGCTGTGTTCGATTCGAAGGCCGCGCCCGCCACCAGCCCCGCCCCCGCACGCACCGAGGAGAACAAGTAAGCATGAGCGAGACGACGAAGATTCTGATCCGCGGTGCGAAGGTGCTGGGCGGCGAGCCGCAGGACGTCCTGATCGACGGCGAGACCGTCGAAGCGGTCGGCACCGGCCTGAGCGCCGAGGGCGCGACCGTCGTCGAGGCCGAGGGCAAGATCCTGCTGCCCGGCCTCGTCGACCTGCACACCCACCTGCGCGAGCCCGGCCGCGAGGACTCCGAGACCGTCCTGACCGGCACGAAGGCCGCCGCCGTCGGAGGCTTCACCGCCGTCCACGCGATGGCGAACACCTTCCCGGTCGCCGACACCGCCGGCGTCGTCGAGCAGGTCTGGCGCCTCGGCCGGGAGTCCGGCTACTGCGACGTGCAGCCCGTCGGCGCCGTCACCGTCGGCCTGGAGGGCAAGAAGCTCGCCGAACTCGGCGCCATGCACGACTCGGCCGCCGGGGTGAAGGTCTTCTCCGACGACGGCAAGTGCGTCGACGACGCCGTGATCATGCGCCGCGCCCTGGAGTACGTGAAGGCGTTCGACGGCGTCGTCGCCCAGCACGCCCAGGAGCCGCGCCTCACCGAGGGCGCCCAGATGAACGAGGGCGTCGTCTCCTCCGAGCTGGGTCTCGGCGGCTGGCCGGCCGTCGCCGAGGAGTCGATCATCGCCCGTGACGTTCTCCTCGCCGCCCACGTCGGCTCCCGCGTGCACATCTGCCACCTCTCCACGGCCGGTTCGGTGGAGATCGTCCGCTGGGCCAAGTCCAAGGGCTGGAACGTCACCGCCGAGGTCACCCCGCACCACCTCCTGCTCACGGACGAGCTGGTCCGGACGTACGACCCGGTCTACAAGGTGAACCCGCCGCTGCGCACCGAGGCCGACGTCATGGCCCTGCGCGAGGCCCTCGCCGACGGCACCATCGACTGCGTCGCCACCGACCACGCCCCGCACCCGCACGAGGACAAGGACTGCGAGTGGGCCGCGGCGGCCATGGGCATGGTCGGCCTGGAGACCGCCCTGTCCGTCGTCCAGCAGACGATGGTCGACAGCGGTCTGCTCGACTGGGCGGGCGTCGCGGACCGCATGTCGTTCCGCCCGGCCGCCATCGGACGGCTTGAGGGACACGGCCGTCCCGTCTCGGCAGGCGAGCCCGCCAACCTCACGCTGGTCGATCCGGCTTACCGTGGAGCCGTGGACCCCTCGGGCTTCGCCTCCCGCAGCCGCAACACCCCCTACGAGGGCCGTGAGCTGCCGGGACGCGTCACCCACACCTGGCTGCGGGGCCGCGCAACGGTCGTCGACGGGAATCTGGCGTGACACCTTTCATCCATCTGGCCGCCGGCGCCGCCGCCGCGGAGCGGAAGTCGGCCGAAGTGACCGACTGGGCCGCCCGCATCGGCTGGGTCGTGGGACTGCTGCTGTTCGTCGCGCTCCTGTACTGGCTGATGCGCCAGGGCTGGAAGTGGCGCGCCGTGCTCCAGTCGGACCTGCCGGAGCTCGCTGCCGCGCCCGGGACGCCCGGTGAGGCGAAGCTGAGCATGAGCGGCCGCTACCACGGCTCGACGACCGCCGGGCAGTGGCTCGACCGGATCGTGGCCCACGGCCTGGGGACGCGCAGCCGTGTCGAGCTGACGCTCACCGACGCGGGACTCGACGTCGTACGCCCCGGGGCCGACGACTTCTTCGTCCCCGCCGGGCAGCTGCGCGAGGCCAGGCTCGACAAGGGCATCGCCGGCAAGGTCCTCGCCGAGGGCGGCCTGCTGGTCGTCACCTGGGAGCACGGCGACAAGCTGATCGACTCGGGCTTCCGCTCCGACCGCGCGGCCGAGCACACGGCCTGGGTCGAGGCCATCAACTCCATGACACGAACCTCTACGGAAGGCATCGCACGATGACGATCTCCACCCGGGGAGCACACGCTCCCGCCGTACTCGTCCTGGAGGACGGCCGCAGCTTCCGCGGCCGTGCCTACGGGGCCGTGGGGGAGACCTTCGGCGAGGCGGTGTTCAACACCGGAATGACCGGTTACCAGGAGACCCTGACCGACCCCTCGTACCACCGCCAGGTCGTCGTGATGACGGCCCCGCACGTCGGCAACACCGGTGTGAACGACGAGGACGACGAGTCGAAGAAGATCTGGGTCGCCGGTTACGTTGTACGCGACCCCGCACGCGTCCCGTCCAACTGGCGCTCCAGCCGCTCCCTCGACGAGCAGCTCGTCGACCAGGGCATCGTGGGCATCAGCGGCATCGACACCCGCGCCCTCACCCGCCACCTGCGCGAGCGCGGCGCGATGCGCGTCGGCATCTTCTCCGGCGAGGCGCTGGCCGACGAGGAGACGCTGCTCGCACGCGTGAAGGAGGCGCCGCAGATGGCGGGCGCCTCGCTCGCCGCCGAGGTCGCCACCAAGGAGCCGTACGTCGTCCCCGCGATCGGCGAGAAGAAGTTCACCGTCGCCGCGATCGACCTCGGCATCAAGGGCATGACGCCGCACCGCATGGCCGAGCGCGGCATCGAGGTGCACGTCCTGCCGGCCACCGCCACGGCCGAGGAGGTGTACGCCGTCGCGCCCGACGGGGTGTTCCTCTCCAACGGCCCCGGCGACCCGTCCACGGTCGACCTCACCGTCGTCAGGGCCGTGCTCGACCGCAGGACGCCGCTCTTCGGCATCTGCTTCGGCAACCAGATCCTGGGCCGCGCGCTCGGCTTCGGCACGTACAAGCTGAAGTACGGCCACCGCGGCATCAACCAGCCGGTGCAGGACCGCACGACCGGCAAGGTCGAGGTCACCGCGCACAACCACGGCTTCGCCGTCGACGCCCCGCTCGACCGGGTCTCCGAGACCCCGTACGGGCGCGCCGAGGTGTCGCACGTCTGCCTGAACGACGACGTGGTCGAGGGCCTCCAGCTCCTCGACCAGCCGGCGTTCAGCGTCCAGTACCACCCCGAGGCGGCAGCGGGCCCGCACGACGCCGCGTACCTGTTCGACCGCTTCGTAACGCTCATGGAGGGCCAGCGTGCCTAAGCGCACCGATATCCAGTCCGTCCTGGTCATCGGCTCCGGTCCGATCGTCATCGGCCAGGCCGCGGAGTTCGACTACTCCGGTACGCAGGCCTGCCGCGTCCTCAAGTCCGAGGGCCTGCGCGTCATCCTGGTCAACTCCAACCCGGCGACGATCATGACCGACCCGGAGATCGCCGACGCCACGTACGTCGAGCCGATCACCCCGGAGTTCGTCGAGAAGATCATCGCCAAGGAGCGCCCCGACGCGCTGCTGCCGACCCTCGGCGGCCAGACCGCGCTCAACACCGCGATCTCCATGCACGAGCAGGGTGTGCTGGAGAAGTACGGCGTCGAGCTCATCGGCGCCAACGTCGAGGCCATCCACAAGGGCGAGGACCGCGACCTCTTCAAGGGTGTCGTCGAGGCCGTCAAGGCGAAGATCGGTTACGGCGAGTCCGCCCGCTCGGTCATCTGCCACACCATGGACGACGTCATCGCAGGCGTCGAGACGCTCGGCGGCTACCCCGTCGTCGTACGCCCCTCCTTCACCATGGGCGGCGCCGGCTCCGGCTTCGCGCACAACGAGGACGAACTGCGCCGCATCGCCGGGCAGGGCCTCACGCTCTCGCCGACCACCGAGGTGCTCCTGGAGGAGTCCATCCTCGGCTGGAAGGAGTACGAGCTGGAGCTGATGCGCGACAAGAACGACAACGTCGTGGTCGTCTGCTCCATCGAGAACTTCGACCCGATGGGCGTGCACACCGGCGACTCGATCACCGTGGCCCCCGCGATGACGCTCACCGACCGCGAGTACCAGCGGCTGCGCGACGTCGGCATCGCGATCATCCGCGAGGTCGGCGTCGACACCGGCGGCTGCAACATCCAGTTCGCCGTCAACCCCGACGACGGCCGGATCATCGTCATCGAGATGAACCCCCGCGTCTCCCGCTCCTCGGCGCTCGCCTCCAAGGCGACCGGCTTCCCGATCGCGAAGATCGCCGCCCGTCTCGCCGTCGGCTACACGCTCGACGAGATCCCGAACGACATCACCGAGAAGACGCCGGCGTCCTTCGAGCCCACGCTCGACTACGTCGTCGTCAAGGTGCCCCGCTTCGCCTTCGAGAAGTTCCCGCTCGCCGACGCGACCCTCACCACCACCATGAAGTCGGTGGGCGAGGCCATGGCGATCGGCCGCAACTTCACCGAGGCGCTCCAGAAGGCCCTGCGCTCGCTGGAGAAGAAGGGCAGCCAGTTCGCCTTCACCGGCGACCCGGGCGACAAGGCCGAACTCCTGGAGATCGCCAAGGTCCCCACCGACGGCCGCATCAACACCGTCATGCAGGCCGTCCGGGCCGGCGCCACCCCCGAGGAGATCTTCGACGCGACGAAGATCGACCCGTGGTTCGTCGACCAGATGTTCCTGATCAAGGAGCACGCGGACGACCTCGCCGCCGCCGAGAAGCTCGACCCCGAGCTGCTCGCGGAAGCGAAGCGCCACGGGTTCTCCGACGCCCAGATCGCCGAGATCCGCGGCCTGCGCGAGGACGTCGTGCGCGAGGTCCGGCACGCGCTCGGCGTGCGCCCGGTCTACAAGACGGTCGACACCTGCGCCGCCGAGTTCGCCGCGAAGACGCCGTACTTCTACTCCTCGTACGACGAGGAGACCGAGGTCGCGCCGCGCGAGAAGCCCGCCGTGATCATCCTCGGCTCCGGGCCGAACCGCATCGGCCAGGGCATCGAGTTCGACTACTCCTGCGTCCACGCCTCCTTCGCCCTCAGCGACGCCGGCTACGAGACCGTGATGGTCAACTGCAACCCGGAGACCGTCTCCACCGACTACGACACCTCCGACCGCCTGTACTTCGAGCCGCTGACGCTCGAGGACGTGCTGGAGATCGTGCACGCCGAGTCCCTCGCGGGCCCGATCGCGGGCGTCGTCGTGCAGCTCGGCGGCCAGACCCCGCTGGGCCTCGCCCAGGCGCTGAAGGACAACGGCGTACCGGTCGTCGGCACCCCGCCGGAGGCCATCCACGCCGCCGAGGACCGCGGCGCGTTCGGCCGCGTGCTCGCCGAGGCCGGCCTGCCCGCGCCCAAGCACGGCACCGCGACGACCTTCGACGAGGCCAAGGCCATCGCCGACGAGATCGGCTACCCGGTCCTCGTACGGCCGTCCTACGTCCTCGGCGGGCGCGGCATGGAGATCGTGTACGACGAGACGCGCCTGTCCTCGTACATCGCCGAGTCCACCGAGATCAGCCCCACCCGGCCGGTCCTGGTCGACCGCTTCCTCGACGACGCGATCGAGATCGACGTCGACGCCCTCTACGACGGCACCGAGCTCTACCTCGGCGGCGTCATGGAGCACATCGAGGAGGCCGGCATCCACTCCGGCGACTCCGCCTGCGCGCTGCCCCCGATCACCCTCGGCGGCTTCGACATCAAGCGGCTGCGGGTCTCGACCGAGGCCATCGCCAAGGGCGTCGGCGTACGCGGACTGATCAACATCCAGTTCGCCATGGCGGGCGACATCCTGTACGTCCTGGAAGCCAACCCGCGTGCCTCGCGCACCGTTCCCTTCACCTCGAAGGCGACCGCGGTGCCGCTCGCGAAGGCCGCCGCCCGCATCTCGCTGGGCGCGACCGTCGCCGAGCTGCGCGCGGAGGGCATGCTGCCGAAGACCGGCGACGGCGGCACCCTGCCGCTGGACGCGCCGATCTCCGTCAAGGAGGCCGTGATGCCGTGGAGCCGCTTCCGCGACATCCAGGGCCGCGGCGTGGACACCGTCCTCGGCCCGGAGATGCGCTCGACCGGTGAGGTCATGGGCATCGACTCCGTGTTCGGCACGGCGTACGCCAAGTCGCAGGCCGGCGCGTACGGGCCGCTGCCGACGAAGGGCCGCGCGTTCATCTCGGTCGCCAACCGGGACAAGCGCTCGATGATCTTCCCGGCGCGCGAGCTCGTCGCCCACGGCTTCGAGCTGCTCGCGACCTCCGGCACGGCCGAGGTGCTCCGGCGCAACGGCATCAACGCCACCGTCGTGCGCAAGCAGAGCGAGGGCGAGGGCCCGAACGGCGAGAAGACGGTCGTCGGCCTCATCCACGACGGCCAGATCGACCTCATCGTCAACACGCCGTACGGCACCGGTGGCCGCCTCGACGGCTACGAGATCCGCACGGCGGCCGTGTCGCGCGGCGTCCCCTGCCTCACGACGGTCCAGGCCCTCGCCGCCGCCGTCCAGGGCATCGACGCGCTCGCCCACGGCGACGTGGGCGTGCGTTCCCTCCAGGAACACGCGGAACACCTGACCGCGGCCCGCGAGGTCTAGCGGCCCAGGAGGGGGACACCGGTCGCGGTGTCCCCCTCTTCATGAGCCCGAACACCAGCCGCCCTCCCCGGCCTCCTGAGGAAAGCACCGATGTACAAACTCTTCTTCGACCTCGTCTTCAAGCGCATGGACCCCGAGCGGGCCCACTACACGGCCTTCCGCTGGATCCGCCTCGCCGCCCGGGTCCCGGTCCTGCGCACCTTCGTCGCCGCCGTCCTCGCGCCGCGGTACACCTCGCTGCGCACTGAGGCGCTCGGCCTGCGCATGCACGGTCCGTTCGGCCTCGCCGCCGGCTTCGACAAGAACGCGGTCGCCATCGACGGGATGTCGATGCTGGGCTTCGACCACATCGAGATCGGCACGGTCACCGCCCAGCCGCAGCCGGGCAACCCCAAGAAGCGCCTCTTCCGCCTCGTGAAGGACCGCGCGCTCATCAATCGCATGGGGTTCAACAACGAGGGCTCCGAGGCCGTCGCCGCCCGCCTGGCGGCCCGCAACCCGGTGTTCAGGACGGTCGTCGGCGTCAACATCGGCAAGACCAAGGTCGTTCCGGAGGAGGAGGCCGTCGCCGACTACGTCGCCTCCACCGAGCGCCTCGCCGCCCACGCCGACTACCTGGTGGTCAACGTCTCGTCCCCGAACACCCCGGGACTGCGCAACCTCCAGGCCACCGAGTCGCTGCGCCCGCTGCTGACCGCCGTCCGCGAGGCGGCCGACCGCACGGTCACCGGCCGCCGGGTGCCGCTCCTGGTCAAGATCGCGCCCGACCTGGCCGACGAGGACGTCGACGCCGTCGCCGACCTGGCGCTGGAACTGGGCCTCGACGGCATCATCGCCACCAACACCACCATCGCGCGCGAGGGCCTCGGCCTGAAGTCCGACCCCGCCCTCGTCAAGGAGACCGGCGGACTGTCCGGAGCGCCCGTCAAGGCACGCTCCCTGGAGGTCCTGCGCCGCCTGTACGCCCGCGTGGGGGACCGGCTCACCCTGGTCGGCGTCGGGGGCGTCGAGAACGCCGACGACGCCTGGCAGCGCATCCTGGCGGGCGCCACGCTCGTGCAGGGCTACAGCGCCTTCATCTACGAGGGGCCCTGCTGGGCCCGCGCCATTCACCGGGGCCTGGCGGAGCGCCTCGCCGCCAGCCCGTACGCCACCCTCGCCGACGCGGTCGGCGCCGAGACCCGGGAGAGCGCCAAGTGAGCGCAGCGACCGCATCGACCCCCGAGCCCTTCGGCGCCCGCCTGCGCCGCGCCATGGACACCCGCGGCCCGCTGTGCGTCGGCATCGACCCGCACGCCTCGCTGCTCGACGCCTGGGGCCTCGACGACGACGTCGCGGGCCTGGAGACCTTCACCCGCACCGTGGTCGAGGCGCTCGCCGACCGGGTCGCCGTGCTCAAGCCGCAGTCGGCGTTCTTCGAGCGCTTCGGCTCGCGCGGCATCGCCGTACTGGAGAAGGCGGTCGAGGAGGCGAGGGCGGCCGGCGCCCTGGTGCTCATGGACGCCAAGCGCGGCGACATCGGCTCCACCATGGGCGCGTACGCGGACACCTTCCTGCACCGGGGCTCGCCGCTCTTCTCGGACGCCGTCACCGTGTCGCCGTACCTCGGCTTCGGATCGCTGCGCCCGGCGCTGGACGCGGCGGTGATCAACGGCTGCGGCGTGTTCGTCCTCGGGCTCACGTCCAACCCGGAGGGCGCCGAGGTGCAGCGGGCCACCGCAGCCGACGGCCGCTCGCTGGCGCAGCTCATGCTCGACCACATGGCGGCCGAGAACGAGGGCGCCGAGCCGCTCGGATCGGTCGGCGCGGTGGTCGGCGCGACGCTCGGCGACGCGGGCGTCGACCTCGCCATCAACGGTCCGCTGCTCGCTCCGGGCATCGGCGCGCAGGGCGCGACGCCGGCCGATCTGCCGGGCGTCTTCGGAGCCGCGGTGGGCAACGTCGTGCCGAGCGTGAGCCGCGGTGTGCTGCGCTTCGGACCCGACGTAGCCGGACTGCGAGAGTCCGCTTCCCGCTTCGCCGACGAGGTCAGAGCGGCTGTCTCGGCGGCCTGACGGTGGACCGGCGATTCATGTTGACGGAATCCTGACCGAAAACCGGGGTGTTATGTCTGATATGCCTGGGTCGACAGAGGCTGACCAGGACTTTTCGCCGCTTCTCGCTGACTGGAGCGGTCCAGACCGCTAGTCTCCGTCGAGAGAAACGCGCAGCTCGTTGTTCGCAACCGCTGTTCGTGTCTCGCCTGGTGTGGGGCGACAAGGTTCCTCACCGGTCCGTATCCGACAGTTCGACATCCGAGGTGACGTAGGCGTGGCTCTTCCGCCCCTTACCCCTGAACAGCGCGCAGCCGCGCTCGAAAAGGCCGCCGCGGCTCGCCGGGAGCGGGCCGAGGTCAAGAATCGACTCAAGCACTCCGGCGCCTCGCTCCACGAGGTCATCAAGCAGGGACAGGAGAATGACGTCGTCGGCAAGATGAAGGTCTCCGCCCTGCTCGAGTCCCTGCCGGGCGTGGGCAAGGTCCGTGCCAAGCAGATCATGGAGCGGCTCGGGATCTCCGAGAGCCGTCGTGTGCGCGGTCTCGGCTCCAACCAGATCGCCTCTTTGGAGCGCGAGTTCGGCGGCGGAGCCGCCTGACGTTCTCGGGCACCCCCGAGAACCTGGATAATCGCATCCATGGCTGCAACATCCCGGGGGACGACCCCCGTACCCCCGGACGTACGTCCGCGGCTGACCGTGCTCTCCGGCCCCTCGGGTGTCGGCAAGAGCACGGTCGTCGCCCATATGCGCAAGGTCCACCCCGAGGTATGGCTCTCGGTGTCGGCCACCACGCGCAAGCCGCGACCCGGCGAGCGCCACGGCGTCCAGTACTTCTTCGTGAGCGACGACGAGTTCGACAAGCTCGTCGCCAACGGTGAGCTGCTGGAGTGGGCCGAGTTCGCCGGCAACCGCTACGGCACGCCCCGGCGTGCCGTGGCCGACCGGCTCGAAGCGGGCGAGCCCGTGCTCCTGGAGATCGATCTCCAGGGCGCGCGGCTGGTCCGCGAGTCGATGCCGGAGGCTCAACTGGTCTTCCTGGCCCCGCCCAGCTGGGACGAGCTGGTCCGCAGGCTGACCGGCCGCGGCACGGAGGCGCCCGATGTCATCGAGCGCCGCCTGGAGGCGGCGAAGATCGAACTCGCCGCGGAGGCGGAGTTCGACACCACCCTGGTCAACACCTCCGTCGAGGACGTGGCGCGCGAGCTGCTAGCCTTGATGGAAGTTGCTTGATCTCTGTTCACTTATCGGAAGGTAGAGCGTGTCCTCTTCCATTTCCACGCCCGAGGGCATCATCAACCCGCCGATCGACGAGCTGCTCGAGGCCACGGACTCGAAGTACAGCCTCGTGATCTACGCGGCGAAGCGTGCGCGTCAGATCAACGCGTACTACTCGCAGCTCGGTGAGGGTCTGCTCGAGTACGTCGGCCCTCTGGTGGACACCCACGTCCACGAGAAGCCGCTCTCGATCGCCCTGCGCGAGATCAACGCGGGTCTGCTGACCTCCGAGGCCATCGAGGGCCCGGCGCAGTAGTCAGCAGGCGCAGGAATCTTTTCCACCACAGGCCCGGCAGTGAGACTGCCGGGCCTGTGGTGTGTCATAGGGACGTAAACCGTCGGACAACCGGGCAAGCGGGGAGACGCAGTGGACAAGCCGAAGGTCGTGCTGGGAGTCAGCGGCGGCATCGCCGCGTACAAAGCCTGCGAGCTGCTGCGCCGGCTGACGGAATCCGGCCACGACGTACGGGTCGTGCCGACCGAGGCGTCGCTCCACTTCGTCGGCGCGGCCACCTGGTCGGCCCTCTCCGGCAACCCCGTCTCCCCGCAGGTGTGGGAGTCGGTGCACGAGGTGCCGCACGTACGGATCGGGCAGGCCGCCGACCTCGTCGTGGTGGCCCCCGCCACGGCCGACATGCTGGCGAAGGCGGCCCACGGCCTGGCCGACGACCTCCTGACGAACACCCTGCTCACCGCCCGGTGTCCGGTGGTCTTCGCCCCCGCCATGCACACCGAGATGTGGGAGCACCCCGCCACTCAGGAGAACGTCGCCACGCTGCGCCGCCGGGGCGCGGTCGTCGTCGAACCCGCCGTCGGCCGGCTGACCGGCGCCGACACCGGCAAGGGCCGGCTGCCCGACCCGGACGAGATCTTCGAGGTGTGTCGGCGCGTCCTCGCGCGGGGCGCGGCAGGGCCCGACCTCGCCGGGCGGCACGTGGTGATCAGCGCCGGCGGTACCCGCGAACCGCTCGACCCGGTCCGCTACCTGGGCAACCGCTCCTCCGGCAAGCAGGGATACGCCCTGGCCCGCACCGCCGTCGCGCGCGGCGCCCGGGTCACGCTCGTCGAGGCCAACACCGGTCTGCCCGACCCGGCGGGCGCCGACGTCGTCCGCGTCGGCACGGCGGTGCAGCTGCGTGAGGCGGTCCTCAAGGCCGCGGCGGACGCGGACGTGGTGGTGATGGCGGCGGCCGTGGCCGACTTCCGGCCGGCGGCGTACGCCACGGGGAAGATCAAGAAGAGGGACGGCCAGGAGCCGGCCGCCGTCGAGCTGGTGCGCAACCCGGACATCCTCGCCGAGATCTCCGCCGAGCGGCCCGGGCCCCCCGGGCAGGTGGTGGTCGGCTTCGCCGCCGAGACCGACGACGTCCTCGCCAACGGGCGGGACAAGCTCCGCCGCAAGGGCTGCGACCTGCTGGTCGTCAACGAGGTGGGGGAGCGCAAGACGTTCGGCTCGGAGGAGAACGAGGCCGTCGTGCTCGACGCCGACGGCGGCGAGACGCCGGTGCCGTACGGGCCCAAGGAAGCCCTCGCCGACACGGTCTGGGACCTGGTGACCCGCCGGCTCGGCTGATCCCCGGCGTACGCACCGCGGCGCGCCCGGCGCCCGCACACCTTAAGAATCGGGCCTTTCGCCCTCTGGCGGAGGGCCGCGGCCGTGCTGCACAATGCAGTGCCGCTGGTCACAGGGCTCCCAAGAAGCGAGACGCGTGGTCCGCCGACCGGAAGCGACCGATAAACTGGTGCCGGACCGACGCCGGGCGCAGCTCCCGGTCCGTTCCATCAATGCTCAGCCAGCAGCCGCTGCAACCCCAGGGAGCGATGTGTCCCGCCGCCTGTTCACCTCGGAGTCCGTGACCGAGGGCCACCCCGACAAGATCGCTGACCAGATCAGCGACACGATCCTCGACGCGCTCCTGCGGGAGGACCCGGCTTCCCGGGTCGCCGTGGAGACCTTGATCACCACCGGCCTGGTGCACGTCGCCGGCGAGGTGACGACGCAGGCCTACGCCGACATCCCCACGCTCGTACGCAACAAGATCCTCGAGATCGGCTACGACTCCTCGAAGAAGGGCTTCGACGGCGCCTCCTGCGGCGTCTCGGTGTCCATCGGCGCGCAGTCTCCCGACATCGCGCAGGGCGTCGACACCGCCTACGAGAAGCGCGTGGAGGGCGACGAGGACGAGCTCGACAAGCAGGGCGCGGGCGACCAGGGCCTGATGTTCGGATACGCCTGCGACGAGACGCCCGAGCTCATGCCGCTGCCGATCCACCTGGCGCACCGGCTCTCGCGCCGCCTGTCCGAGGTGCGCAAGAACGGGACCATCCCGTACCTGCGCCCCGACGGCAAGACCCAGGTCACCATCGAGTACGACGGCGACAAGGCCGTCCGCCTCGACACGGTCGTCGTCTCCTCGCAGCACGCCTCGGACATCGACCTCGACTCGCTGCTCGCTCCCGACATCCGCGAGTTCGTCGTCGAGCACGTCCTGAGCGGTCTGCTGGAGGACGGCATCAAGCTGGACACCGAGGGCTACCGCCTGCTGGTCAACCCGACCGGACGCTTCGAGATCGGCGGCCCGATGGGCGACGCCGGCCTCACCGGCCGAAAGATCATCATCGACACGTACGGCGGCATGGCCCGCCACGGCGGCGGCGCCTTCTCCGGCAAGGACCCGTCCAAGGTCGACCGATCGGCCGCGTACGCCATGCGCTGGGTCGCCAAGAACGTCGTCGCCGCGGGCCTCGCCGCGCGCTGCGAGGTCCAGGTCGCCTACGCGATCGGCAAGGCCGAGCCGGTGGGCCTGTTCGTCGAGACCTTCGGCACCGCCACGGTCGCGACCGAGAAGATCGAGAACGCCATCGCCGAGGTCTTCGACCTCCGCCCGGCCGCGATCATCCGCGACCTCGACCTGCTGCGCCCGATCTACGCCCAGACGGCGGCGTACGGCCACTTCGGCCGTGAGCTTCCCGACTTCACCTGGGAGCGCACGGACCGCGTGGACGCGCTGCGCGCGGCGGCGGGTCTCTGACCTGCCCGACTGTTCGACCGCGAAGGCCCCGGACCGCACTGGTCCGGGGCCTTCGCGCTGGTCGCGCTGTCAGTGGCGTCTGGTAGGAATTTGGCTGTGAGCAGGAACGACGAGCGGCCCGAAGAGCCCGGGGGCGGGGTGCCGGAGCAGCTTGCGCTCATTCGGGAGACGGTGCGGAAGGCGAAGGTTCCCAAGGCCAAGCCGCGGACCTGGCGCGGGGCGCCGCTGGCGAAGGAGCTGCCCGTCGCGCGGGTCCTGGTCGACAAGGGCGTGCTGCACCTCGACAAGTACTTCGACTACGCCGTGACGGAGGAGCTGGACGCCGTCGCCCAGCCGGGGGTGCGGGTGCGGGTGCGCTTCGGCGCCGGCGCGCACAACGTGCAGGGCGGCCGCCGTGAGGGCGGCGGGATGATCGACGGGTTCCTCGTCGAGCGGCGGGCGGAGTCCGACTACGCCGGGCCGCTGGCGGCGCTCGCCTATGTGGCGTCGCCGGAGCCCGTGCTGAGCCCCGACCTGCTGGCCCTGTCGCGGGCGATCGCCGACCGGTACGCGGGGAGCCTCGCCGACGTACTGCAACTCGCCGTGCCGCCGAGAAACGGGCCGGCCGAGGCCAAGCCCTCGCCCGACCCGCTGCCGCCGCCCCCGGCGCCGGAGGCCGGCACGTGGGAGCGGTACGCCCACGGGCCCGCCTTCCTGCGGGAGCTGGCGGCGGGCCGGGCGCCGCGGGCCGTGTGGAACGCCCTGCCGGGGCCGCACTGGCCCGAGGAGCTGGCCCGCGCCGTGGTCGCGACGCTGGCCTCGGGGAAGGGCGCGCTCGTCGTGCTGCCGGACGGGCGCAGCGCCGCCCGGGTGGACGCCGCGCTCACCGCGCTGGTGGGCAAGGGGCACCACACCCTGCTGACCGCCGACGCCGGACCCCAGAAGCGGTACCGGCAGTGGCTGGCCGCGCGGCGGGGGTCGGTGCGGGCGGTGATCGGGACGCGGGCCGCGATGTTCGCTCCCGTGGCCGACCTGGGCCTCGTGGCGGTGTGGGACGACGGCGACTCCAGCCACAGCGACGACCACGCGCCGTTCCCGCACGTGCGGGAGGTGCTGGAGCTGCGGGCGCACCACAGCCGATGCGGATTCCTGCTGGGGGCCACGAGCTGCACCGTGGAGGCGGCCCAGCTGGTGGAGAGCAAGTGGGCCGCTCCGCTGCGGGCCGGCCGCGACCAGGTCCGGGCCGCCGCCCCGCTGATCCGCACCGTCGGCGACGAGGAGGTGGCCAGGGACGGGGCCGCGCGGGCGGCGCGGCTGCCCAGCCTGGCCTGGCAGACCGTGCGCGACGGGCTCAGGTCCGGGCCGGTCCTGGTACAGGTGCCCCGGCGCGGCTACGTGCCGAGCCTCGCCTGCGAGCGGTGCCGTACGCCGGCCAGGTGCCGGCACTGCGCGGGGCCGCTGGAGGCGGCCGACCAGCAGGAGCTGCACTGTGGGTGGTGCGGCCGGGACGCGGCCGGATGGCGGTGCGGCGAGTGCGGCAACGCGCGGCTGCGGGCGCAGGTCGTCGGGGCGCGCCGCACGGCGGAGGAGCTGGGGCGGGCGTTTCCCGCGGTCCCGGTGCGCACGTCGGGGCGCGACCATGTGCTGGAGAGCGTGCCCGGTGCGCCGGCGCTGGTCGTCAGTACGCCGGGCGCCGAGCCGGTGGCCGAGGGAGGTTACGCGGCGGCGCTGCTGCTCGACGGCTGGGCCATGCTCGGGCGGCCGGACCTGCGGGCGGGGGAGGAGGCGCTGCGGCGCTGGATCAGTGCCGCGGCGCTGGTCAGGGGGCAGGCCGAGGGCGGCACGGTGGTCGTCGTCGCGGAGCCGTCACTGCGGCCCGTGCAGGCGCTGGTGCGGTGGGACCCGGTGGGGCACGCGCAGCGGGAGCTGGCGGAGCGCGCGGAGCTGGGCTTCCCGCCGGTGTCGCGGATGGCGGCGGTGAGCGGCCGGCCGGAGGCGATCGAGGCGTTCCTCGCGGCGGCCGAACTGCCGGCGGACGCCGAGGTGCTGGGGCCCGTACCGCTGCCGGTGGTGGAGCCCGGCCGGCCCCGCAGGCCCGGCGACCCGCCGGTCGGCGAAGTGTGGGAGCGGGCGCTGCTGCGGGTGCCGCCGGGGAGCGGGGCCGCGCTCGCGGCGGCGCTGAAGGCGGCGCAGGCGGCGCGGCTGGCCCGGGGAGGCGGCGATCCGGTGCGGATCAGGATCGATCCGCCGGACATCGGCTGAGCGGAGGCCCCCGCCGCCGGGTGGGGGTCCGCCGGGCGCGGTGCCCGCTCGCTCCGGCCGGAGCCGGTCGCTCCTGCGGGGTGGGGCCGCGATCCGCCCCGGCCGGCGGAGCGAGGCCGCCCGGCGCGCGCTGTCGCGCCCGCGGGGCCGGCCTCGGGGGACGGTCAGCCGTTGCGGGGGCCCGGGAAGGCGGTCGGGCGCAGTTCGTCGCGCAGCGACTGGCTCGCGGCCGTCGGCTGCGGCGGCATGGAACGGGCCGCCGGGACGGACGGCAGGGGCGGCGGGGCAGGCAGGGTCCTGGTGGCGGTCGCCGCCTCGGTGGCGAGCTCGGCCTCGGCCGGCGCGGTGGTCTGCGCCGCGGCCCGCCGCGCCCCGTAACGCCGGTGCACGGCCTGCTTGGTGACTCCGAGCGCCGAGCCGACCGCGTCCCAGGAGAAGCCGAGCGAACGGTCGAAGTCCACCGCGGCGGTGACCAGCGTCTCGACGCTGTCCCGCAGTTCCTGCGCGAGGCGGACGGTGGGCGCCGGGGCCCGGCCGTAGACGACGAAGCCCGTGGACGGGCCGGAGCGGCGCGGGCGGTAGACGTTGCCGAGCTGGGCGGTGAGGGTGCGCAGTGCGTCCACCTGCCGGCGGACCCGCTCGATGTCCCTCACCAACAGATGCAGGCTGGCCCGTGCTTGGGCGTCGTGGGTTGCGTGGTCGGCCATGAACAAGCCTCTCGAACCGGCGTGAAAGAAAGGGAGGAAGAAGGACGGAAAAGGGGTGCGTGACGGGGTCGGGGCCGCTCGCGCGGGCCGTTTCGGTCAATCTCACTTGACCAACGCGTCACCCTGCGCCGGGGTCACGCTGCTGGGGGCGTACGCACATGCGCGCGGGGCGCGCGGATGTGCGTACGCCCCCAGGGGCCAGGGTCCTTGGCGGCCCATAGACTGGTGCGTCTCCGGAAAGCCGCACCTGTTCCGCCCTTCCTGCCCGAGAGGCCCGCGCCACCGATGAAGCTCGTCTTCGCAGGCACCCCCGAGGTCGCCGTACCCGCCCTGGACGCCCTGATCGCCTCCGACCGGCACGAGGTCGCCGCCGTCGTCACCCGGCCGGACGCCCCCGCCGGACGCGGCCGCAAGCTCGTCGCCAGCCCCGTCGCGGCGCGCGCGCAGGAGGCCGGGATCGAGGTGCTCAAGCCGGCGAGCCCGCGGGACGAGACCTTCCTCGCGCGGCTGCGCGAGATCGCCCCGGACTGCTGCCCCGTCGTCGCGTACGGCGCGCTGCTGCCCAAGGCGGCCCTCGACATCCCGGCCAAGGGATGGGTGAACCTGCACTTCTCGCTGCTGCCGGCCTGGCGCGGCGCCGCCCCTGTGCAGCACGCCCTGCTGGCGGGCGACGAGGTCACCGGCGCGTCGACGTTCCTCATCGAGGAAGGGCTCGACTCCGGTCCCGTGTACGGCGTCCTCACCGAGCAGGTGCGTCCCACCGACACCAGCGGCGACCTGCTCACCCGGCTCGCCTTCGCGGGCTCCGGGCTGCTCGCCGCCACCATGGACGGCATCGAGGACGGCACGCTGCACGCCGTGCCCCAGCCCGCCGAGGGCATCACGCTCGCGCCCAAGATCACCGTCGAGGACGCGCAGATCGACTGGACCGCGCCCGCGCTGCGCGTCGACCGCGTCGTGCGCGGCTGCACGCCGGCCCCCGGCGCCTGGACGGTGTTCCGCGGCGAGCGGCTCAAGCTCGTCGCCGTGAAGCCGCTGCCGGACCGGGCGGATCTCGTGCTGGCCCCCGGCGAACTGGCGGCGGGCAAGAAGAACGTCTACGCCGGAACCGGATCGCATCCGGTCGAGCTGCTCTGGGTGCAGCCGCAGGGCAAGAAGCCGATGCTCGCGGCCGACTGGGCGCGCGGCGTGCGGATCGCCCCGGGCGAGCACGTGGGCTCGGCGGACGTAGGCTGAGAGGGTTCGTCCCCCTCTTCAGCGGAGCACCTTTTTCGTGAGTGACCAGCCAAGCAGCAGTCCCGCCGAGCGAGCCGCCAAGCGTCCCGCCAAGCCCCACCGGCGTCCGCAGAAGGACCCGGTCCGCTTCCTCGCGTTCGAGGCGCTGCGCGCCGTCGACGAGCGCGACGCGTACGCGAACCTCGTCCTGCCTCCGCTGCTGAAGAAGGCCCGTGCCAAGGGCGGCTTCGACGAGCGCGACGCCGCGCTCGCGACCGAGCTGGTGTACGGGACGCTGCGCCGCCAGGGAACGTACGACGCGGTGATCGCGGCGTGCATCGACCGGCCGCTGCGCGAGGTCGACCCGCCGGTCCTCGACGTGCTGGCGCTCGGCGCCCACCAGCTCCTCGGCACCCGCATCCCGACGCACGCCGCCGTCTCGGCCAGCGTGGAGCTGGCGCGCGTGGTGCTCGGCGAGGGGCGCGCGAAGTTCGTCAACGCGGTGCTGCGCAAGATCTCCAAGCAGGATCTCGACGCCTGGGTGGAGCAGGTCGCCCCGCCGTACGACGACGACGCCGAGGAGCACCTGGCCGTCGTCCACTCGCACCCGCGCTGGATCGTCAGCGCGCTCTGGGACGCCCTCGGCGGCGGCCGCGCCGGCATCGAGGACCTGCTGGACGCCGACAACGAGCGGCCCGAGGTGACCCTCGTCGCCCGCCCCGGCCGCTCCACCGCCGACGAGCTGCTGGACGTGCTGGGCGAGGACTCCGCCCTGCCGGGCCGCTGGTCGCCGTACGCCGTGCGGCTGGCCGAGGGCGGCGAGCCGGGGGCCATCGCGGCCGTCCACGAGGGGCGCGCCGGCGTCCAGGACGAGGGCAGCCAGCTGGTCGCCGTCGCCCTCGCCAACGCGCCCGTCGAGGGCCGTGACGAGCGCTGGCTCGACGGCTGCGCCGGGCCCGGCGGCAAGGCCGCCATGCTGGCCGGACTCGCCGCCGGGCGCGGCGCGGCCCTCCTCGCCGCCGAGAAGCAGCCGCACCGCGCCCGCCTGGTGGAGCGCGCGCTGGCGGGCAACCCGGGGCCGTACCAGGTCGTCGCCGCCGACGGGCTGAACCCGCCGTGGCTCGCGGGGTCCTTCGACCGCGTGCTGGTGGACGTCCCCTGCTCGGGGCTCGGCGCGCTGCGCCGCCGGCCCGAGGCGCGCTGGCGTCGCCGCGCCGAGGACCTGGAGGGGTTCGCCCCGCTCCAGCGCGGGCTGCTGCGCGAGGCGCTGGGCGCGGTACGTGTGGGCGGCGTGGTGGGGTACGCGACCTGCTCGCCGCACCTCGCCGAGACCCGGATCGTCGTCGACGACGTGCTCAAGGGGCGTGGCGGGCACGCGCCGGTCGAGGCCGAGTGGATCGACGCCCGGCCGCTGATGCCCGGAGTCCCGGCACTGGGCGACGGTCCCGACGTACAGCTGTGGCCGCACCTGCACGGTACGGACGCGATGTACCTGGCGCTGCTGCGCCGCACCGCCTAGGCCGGGTCCGCCGGGCCGGGTGCCTCGGCCGCACAGGGGAGGCCCGGCCGGAAGGCCCGTACTTGAGTGAAACGAACGCCCGCTTGCGGGAACCCTGGGGCGTATGGGAAAGACCGCGCTCATCGTCATCGACATGATCAACACGTACGACCACGACGACGCGGACCTGCTCATTCCCTCGGCGCGCAAGGCCGTACCGGCGATCGTCCGGCTGATCGAGCGTGCCAGGGAGAGCGGCGTTCCGGTCGTCTACGTCAACGACAACTTCGGCGAATGGCGTTCGCACCACGGCGAGATCGTCGACACGGCGCTCGCGGGGCCGCACGCGGACCTGGTGCGGCCCCTCCGGCCGGACGGCGACTCGCTGTTCGTCGTCAAGGCGCGCCATTCGATCTTCTTCGAGACCCCGCTCGGCTACCTGCTGAGCTCGCTCGGGGCCGACCACGTGGTGCTGTGCGGCCAGGTGACGGAGCAGTGCGTGCTGTACTCGGCGCTCGACGCGCACATCCGGCACCTGCGGGTGACCGTCCCGCGCGACGCCGTCGCGCACATCCATCCGCCGCTGGCCGAGGCCGCGCTGGAGATGATGCGGCGCAACATGCACGCCGACATCGTGGCCGGCGCCGACGTCGCGTGGTGAACCCGTCCGCGTTCACCGGTCCTTGTCGTCCCCGGCCATGCGGTGGGGCCACCACACCTTCGGGCCGGCGTCCAGGAACAGGGCCGGCACGAGTACGGACCGTACGACGAGGGTGTCGAGGAGCACGCCCAGCGCGACCGCGAACCCGATCTCGGCGAAGGCGACCAGCGGCAGGGTGCCGAGGGCGGCGAACGTGCCCGCCAGGACCAGGCCGGCCGAGGTGATGACCGCTCCGGTGGTCGCCAGGCCCGTCACCACGCCCGCTCTGGTGCCCCGGCGCCGCGCCTCCTCGCGGATACGGGTGGACAGGAAGATGTTGTAGTCGATGCCCAGCGCCACCAGGAACACGAAGACGAACAGCGGGAAGTCCGTCGTCTCGCCCGCGTAGTCGAAGACGTACCGGAAGGCGAGCGCGCTGAGGCCCAGCGCGGCGGCGAAGGACAGCACGACCGTCCCGATCAGGAGCAGCGGCGCGACCAGCGAGCGCAGCAGCGCCATGAGCACCAGCAGCACCACGACCAGCACCAGCGGAATGATCAGGACGTTGTCTCGGGTGGTGGCCTCGTCCATGTCCAGGAGCGCCGCCGTGCCGCCGCCGACCTGGGCGTCGGCGTCCGGGACGGCGTGCACCGCGTCCCGTACCCGCTCCACGGTGTCCTTGGCGGCCGCGCTGTCGGCGCTCGCGGTCATGGTGGCCTCGACCAGCACCCGGCCGTCGTGCACGGGCTTGGTGCCCGGCGGTACGGCGATCGACCGGGGCACCACCCCTTCGGTCCGGGCCACGGCCTCGCCGACCTGCCGGGCCTGCTCGGCGTCACTCACCACGACCAGAGGGCTGCCGCTGCCCGCGGGGAAGTACCGGGCCTGGACCTCCTGCCCGGTGATCGCGTCGGGTTTGCCGGTGAAGGCGTCCGCGTTGCCGACGCCCTCGGCCCGCAACTGCGTCAGGCCCACCGCGAAGACGGCGAGAATCAGCGCCGTGACCCCCCAGACGGTCCTCGGGCGCCGGGCGATACGACGTCCGGTACGGGCCCAGATTCCGCGCTCGGTGGGTTCGGGGGAGCCGAGGTGCGGGATCACGGGCCAGAAGATCCAGCGGCCGAAGATCACGAGCAGGGCCGGGAACAGCGTCAGCATGGCCAGCAGCGCGACGGCGACGCCGATCGCGGCGACCGGGCCGAGCCCGCTGGTCGAGTTCATCTGCGCGAACATCAGCACGAGCATGCCGAGCACCACGGTGGCCCCGCTGGCCAGCACGGCGGGCCCGGCCCGGTGCAGGGCGAG
Source organism: Streptomyces sp. NPDC054887 (assembly GCF_053610585.1). Classification (NCBI taxonomy): domain Bacteria; kingdom Bacillati; phylum Actinomycetota; class Actinomycetes; order Kitasatosporales; family Streptomycetaceae; genus Streptomyces; species Streptomyces sp. NPDC054887. The sequence continues at coordinate 26,169 of NZ_JBSGYQ010000083.1, forward strand.
CGCCATCGCCTCGTGCCGGTCCTCGTGGCGGCGCAGTTCCTCGCGGTAGCGGGCGACCAGGAGCAGGGCGTAGTCGGTCCCCGCGCCGAAGACGAGGACCGTGAGGATGCCGGCGCTCTGCCCGTTGACGGTCAGGTCGGCGTGCTCGGCCAGCAGGTAGATCAGCGCCTGGGCGGCGGCCAGCGCTCCGATCACCGCCACGACCGGCACCACCAGGAGCGTCGGACTGCGGTAGGTGATCAGCAGCATCACGATCACCACACCGAGGGCCGCGAGCAGCAGGGTGGAGTCGATGCCCTCGAAAGCCTCCGAGAAGGCGGCGGAGGTGCCGCCCGGTCCGGTGATGTGGATCGCGAGCCCGCCCTCGCCCGCGCCGCTCTCGGCGCGCAGCGACTCGACGGCGGGCGCCAGCCGTTCCCACCCCTTCTCGTCCATGGTGATCGGTACGAAGACCTGGGCAGCGCGCGGGTTCTCGGGCCGGTCCAGGACGGGGCCGCGCGTCTCGGCGCCGCGCAGCCCGTGGTCCCGCAGGGCCTTGAACGCCGCGACGTCCTCGGCGACGCGCGCGCGGTCGGCGGGGGTGAGACCGCTCTCGCGGGCGTACACGACGACGGCGGGGACGACCTCGGGGCGGAACTCCTCGGCCTCCTGGAGGACCTGCGTCGACTCGGCCCCGCCGGGCAGCCAGGAGGCGGAGTCGTTGTCCTGGGCGTCGGTCAGTCTGGCCGCCAGCGGGAAGGCCAGCACGATCACCACCAGCCACAGCACCACCACGACCCACTTGCTGCGCCGCCCGCAGACCAGCCGGGCCACACCTCGCCGCGGCGGCGAAGAAAGCTTCTGCGTCTCGGGCACGACGCCCCCTGAGGCCATGTGTCGGGTCTGTCGCGGGCCGATTCGTCGGGATTGCGCGGTGTGTGCTCATCCCGGGTGCCTCTGGTCCGTACCGATGGGACCACCGGGGCGAGGAAGCGTCCCGGAACGTGGCAGGCTTGGCCCATGGCTGTTCAGATCAATCCCAGTATCCTCTCCGCCGACTTCTCCCGCCTGGCGGAGGAGGCGAAGGCCGTCGAGGGCGCCGACTGGCTCCATGTCGACGTGATGGACAACCACTTCGTCCCCAACCTCACGCTGGGCGTGCCGATCGTGGAGTCCCTCAGCCGGGCGACGGACATCCCGCTCGACTGCCACCTGATGATCGAGGACGCCGACCGCTGGGCGCCCCAGTACGTCGAGGCGGGCGCCGGATCGGTCACCTTCCACGCCGAGGCGTGCGCCGCCCCCGTCCGCACGGCGCGCGAGATCCGCGCCAAGGGCGCCCGCGCCTCCATGGCGCTGAAGCCGGCGACGCCCGTCGAGCCGTACGAGGACCTGCTCCCCGAGCTGGACATGCTGCTGATCATGACCGTGGAACCGGGCTTCGGCGGCCAGGCGTTCCTCGACATCATGCTGCCGAAGATCCGCCGCACCCGTGAGCTGATCTCCAAGCACGGCCTGGAGCTGTGGCTCCAGGTGGACGGCGGTGTGTCGGCGTCGACGATCGAGCGCTGCGCGGAGGCCGGCGCCGACGTCTTCGTCGCGGGCTCGGCCGTGTACGGAACGGACGACCCGGCCGCCGCGGTGCGCATGCTGCGCAACCAGGCGGCCGAGACCACGGCCACGGCCGGCTGGGCATGCGGACACTGAGCCACGGCTCGGTGAACGCCGCCCTTCGGGGCTGATCAAGGTCTCGCTGATCTGACAGGATGAACAGCGAGCCCAGAGTGTGAACAGCAGTGAGGAGATCGCGGTGTCTGCAATGTCGGCGGGCCGGTCAGCCCTGCGGATGGGACCCGCAGAGCTGGTCCAGGCGGCGGCCATGGCCCGCCGCTTCTACCTGGAGGGCAAGTCCAAGATCCAGATCGCCGAGGAGTTCGGCGTCAGCCGCTTCAAGGTGGCCCGGGTCCTGGAGACCGCCCTCGAACGCGATCTCGTACGGATCGAGATCAGGGTGCCCGCCGAGCTGGACGCGGAGCGCTCCGACGCGCTGCGCGCCCGCTACGGCCTGCGCCACGCGGTCGTCGTCGAGTCTCCCGCCGACGCCACCGAGGACGCCCTCCCCGGATCCCCGGGCTTCGCCGGCAGTGCCCCCACCGACCCGGAGAACCTGGGCGAGGTGGCGGCCGACCTGCTCGGGGAGCTGGTCAACGAGGGCGACGTCCTCGGCCTGGCCTGGGGCCGCTCCACGATCCACATGGCGGCGGCCCTGCACCAGCTGCCGCCGTGCACGGTGGTCCAGCTGACCGGTGTGTACGACGCGGGGACGGCGGAGCGCGGCTCCGTGGAGGCGGTGCGCCGCGCGGCCCAGGTCTCCGGCGGCGAGGCGCACCCGATCTACGCGCCGATGCTGCTGCCCGACCCGGCGACCGCGGCGGCGCTGCGCAGCCAGACCGGCATCGCGCGCGCCTTCGAGTACTTCGACAAGGTCACGGTCGCGGCCGTGTCCATCGGCTCCTGGGAGCCGGGCATCTCGACCGTCCACGACATGCTCTCCGACGAGGAGCGCGCCCACTACGCCTCGCTGGGCGTCGCCGCCGAGATGTCGGCGCACCTGTTCGACGCCCAGGGCCGCCGGGTCGGGCGCGACCTCGGCGAGCGGTGCATCACCGTCGAGGCGGACCGGCTGCGGCGGATCCCCGAGGTCGTGGCCATCGCGGGCGGGCTGCGCAAGGCGGCCGCGATCGACGCCGTGCTCAGATCGGGCCTCGTCACCAGCCTGGTCACGGACACCGCAGCGGCCGACTACCTGCTGAGCGAGACGGGCACGGCGCCCCGGCCCGCGCTGGACCGCGCGGACCCGGACGACTGAGGACGCGCACGAGCGGTCGGAGGATCGTACGAGTGCACCCCCTGTGGCCTGGAGGTTCGGCCCGGAGGGTGTTCCGGCGCGGGCATGGGACACTGAAGTACGTGCGTTTTTCCCCGGCTGAAATGCCCGGGGGCCAACTCCGAACGACTGGGATGTTCAGCACGTGCGTTTCCTCAACGATCTGAAGCCGCCGTACGACCTCACGTACGACGACGTATTCATGGTGCCGAGCCGCTCGGCCGTGGGTTCCCGCCAGGGCGTGGACCTCGCCGCCCCCGACGGCACCGGCACCACCATCCCGCTGGTCGTGGCGAACATGACCGCGATCGCCGGCCGCCGGATGGCCGAGACCGTGGCCCGCCGCGGCGGACTCGTCGTCATCCCGCAGGACATCCCGATCGAGGTCGTCACCGAGGTCGTCTCCTGGGTGAAGACCCGTCACCTGGTGCTCGACACCCCGATCGTCCTGGCCCCCTCGCAGACCGTCGCCGACGCGCTGTCGCTGCTGCCCAAGCGGGCGCACGGCGCGGGCGTCGTCGTGGACGCCGAGCGCCGCCCCGTCGGCGTCGTCACCGACCACGACCTCACCGGCGTCGACCGGTTCACGCAGCTGTCCGAGGTCATGTCCCGCGACCTCGTCCTGCTGGACGCCGGGATCGACCCGCGCGACGCGTTCAACCGCCTCGACCACGCCAACCGCAAGTACGCGCCCGCCGTCGACAAGGACGGCCGCCTCGCCGGTGTCCTGACCCGCAAGGGCGCGCTGCGCGCGACGCTCTACACGCCCGCCACCGACGCGGCGGGCAAGCTGCGCATCGCCGCCGCCGTCGGCATCAACGGCGACGTCGCGGGCAAGGCCAAGCAGCTCCTCGACGCCGGTGTGGACACGCTCGTCGTGGACACCGCGCACGGGCACCAGGAGTCGATGATCGCCGCGGTCAAGGCCGTGCGCGGGCTCGACCCGCAGGTTCCGATCGTGGCCGGCAACATCGTCGCCGCCGAGGGCGTGCGCGACCTCATCGAGGCCGGCGCGGACATCATCAAGGTCGGTGTGGGCCCCGGCGCCATGTGCACCACCCGCATGATGACCGGCGTGGGCCGCCCGCAGTTCTCCGCCGTCCTGGAGTGCGCCGCCGAGGCGAAGAAGTTCGGCAAGCACGTCTGGGCCGACGGCGGCGTCCGCCACCCCCGTGACGTCGCGATGGCGCTGGCCGCCGGCGCGTCCAACGTCATGGTCGGCTCCTGGTTCGCCGGTACGTACGAGTCGCCCGGCGACCTCCAGCACTCGGCCGACGGCCGCGCGTACAAGGAGTCGTTCGGCATGGCCTCGGCCCGCGCCGTGCGCAACCGCACGAGCGAGGAGTCGGCGTACGACCGTGCCCGCAAGGCGCTGTTCGAGGAGGGCATCTCCACCTCGCGCATGTTCCTCGACCCGGCCCGTCCGGGTGTCGAGGACCTGATCGACTCGATCATCGCCGGCGTCCGCTCCTCGTGCACCTACGCCGGTGCCGGCTCGCTGGAGGAGTTCGCCGAGAAGGCGATCGTGGGGGTGCAGAGCGCCGCCGGCTACGCCGAGGGCAAGCCGCTGCACGCCAGCTGGAGCTGACGCTCCACGGTTCGACGTGATCACCACCGGCCGGGGGGCCCGGGGCCGGGGGGCCGGCGGGGGGTGGGTGGGGGGGCCCG